>JAOPYP010000190.1 GCA_025964635.1 Actinomycetes bacterium
ACCGGCGGGCAGGCCGGCTACTCCGGGGTCTGCCCCTTCACCGTCGATAAGCCGGTCATGCGGCAGCGGTGGGAACGGCTGACGTTCCTGCACTGGTCCTATGACCCGGCCGTGGTGCAGCGGCTCCTGCCCAGCGGGCTCACCGTGGACACCTTTGACGGGGCTGCCTGGGTGGGCCTGGTCCCGTTCTTCATGCGGGTGCACACGCCGGGAGATCGGGGCGCCCCCTGGGTGTCGAACTTCTGCGAGACCAACGTGCGGACCTACGCCGTCGACGGCGCGGGACGGGCCGGCATCTGGTTCCTGTCGCTGGACGCCGCGCGCCTCGGAGCGGTCGCAGTGGCCCGGGCCAGCTACCAGCTGCCGTACTTCTGGTCGTCGATGCGGCTCACCGGGCCGGCCGGACAGGCCTCAGCGGAGCCGGCCGGGGACCAGGAGATCGCCTATTCATGCCAGCGCCGGCTGCCAGGCCCGCGCACGGCGACCAGCCAGGTGCGCATCCGGGCCGGCGCGCCGTACCAGCCCGCCGAACTCAGGGACCGGGACCACTTCCTGACCGCCCGGTGGGTCCTGTTCAGCGTGCTGGCCGGACGCCAGTTCTTCGCCCGCGCTGAGCACCAGCCGTGGCCGCTGCACCGCGCGGAGGCCCTGACCGTCGACGACAGCCTGATCCCCGCAGCGGGACTGCCCGCCCCCCGCGGGGAGCCCCTGGTGCACTACTCGCCCGGGGTCAACGTCCGGATCGGCCGCCCAGAAAGGTACCGCGAGCCAGCCAGGACTTAGGCCGGCTGCCCGTCGACTGTCAGCTCCACCCGGTCCGGGTAGAAGCACATCAGCCCGGCGATCTGCGCGGCGTCCGGGATGGGCGTCTCGTAGCTCCAGACCAGGTCGCTGTAGATCTCGCCGCCGACCTCGGCCGACCAGTACGACGCCTCGCCCTTGAACGGGCAGGTCGTGTGCAGGTCAGTGGCCCGCAACAGGTCGGTGCGCACGTCGTCGCGCGGCAGGTAGTACCGGGTCGGCAGACCTGTCTCGTCCAGCAGCACCGGCCGGTCGGTCTCGGCGATCTTCTCGCCGCCCAGGGTGACGACGACATGCGAGGTCGCGCTGGTCGTGGTGATCGTGTGCCCTTTAGCCATACCGGGTGAACTCCCCGGCGCGGGCGTTGATTCCGGCGGCGAGCCGGCGGAAGGCCGCGGCGGTCGCCGAGCCGGGCGCGGGGGAGTACACGACCAGCCGCTGGTCGCTGTCCGGGATGTCCAGCACGTGGCAGTCGAACTCGAGCGGGCCGGCCTCCGGGTGCCCGACCCGCTTGGTCACCGGGCGCCGGACCTCCACCTCCTGCGCGGCCCACATGGCCGCGAACCGTGGTGACGTGCCGAGCAGCTCGGTGACCAGCGCCTCGATGCCCCGGTCCCCGGGGTACCGGGCGTAGGCGGCACGCAGGTCGGCGATGGACCCGCGGACGAAAGCCAGGGTCTCGGCGTCGGTCCAGTGCAGATCGTGGTCAGGCTGGCGGAACGTCCAGCGGAGCACGTTGCGGTCCTCCGGCGGGTGGGCGGACATGTCCCCGATGAAGCACGTAGCCAGCTGGTTCCAGGCCAGCACGTCGTACTTGGCGTCGAGCACGTACGCGGGGATGGCGTCCAGGCTGTCCAGCAGGTGCCGGGTGGCCTGGCTCACCTCGCGGGACAGCCGGCCCGGCGGCGGCGGGCTCACGCCCGCGATCCGGAACAGGTAGTCCCGCTCGTCCTGGGTGAGCATCAGGGCCCGGGACAGGGCCGCGAGGATCTGGTCGGACGGGTGGGGCCCGCGCCCCTGCTCCAGCCGGATGTAGTAGTCGACCGACATCCCGGCCAGTTCGGCCACCTCCTGGCGGCGCAGCCCGGCGGTACGCCGCCGTCCGCCGCCGGGCAGGCCGACGTCGCCCGGCCGCAGCCCGGCCCGCCGCTGGCGCAGGAATGCGGCCAGCTCGCCACGCCTGATCCCGCGCCGCCCGTCGCCCGCGCCCGGCTCGCTCATGGGTTCCAGCTTGCCCCATCCCGGCGCCGGCACGGTGGTACCGCTGATCCCAGCCTCGGCCGGTCTCTCCCGCGGCCCCGGCCGCGGCAGCAGGGTGGCGGCATGACAACCATCGCTCTGATCACCGGTGCCAACAAGGGCATCGGCTTCGCCACAGCCCGGAACCTCGCGGCCCGCGGCGTGACCGTCCTGCTCGGCGCCCGTGATGCGGACCGGGGCCGGGCCGCCGAGAAGGCCCTGGCCAGCAGCGGCGCGGACGCACGGTACGTACCCCTCGACGTGACCGGCGTGACGTCGGCTGTCGAGGCGGCGGCGTGGATCGAGTCCGAGTACGGCCAGCTGGACGTTCTGGTCAACAACGCCGGGATCGCCCGGGGTGACGGCCGCGGCCTGCCCAGCGAGACCACCGTGGAGACGCTGCGGGAGGTGTTCGACACCAACGTGTTCGGCGTGGTCGTGGTGACCAACGCCATGCTGCCGCTGCTGCGCCGCGCTCCGGCCCCGCGGATTGTCAATGTGTCCAGCGAGGCTGGCTCGATCGCGTCGATGACCGACCCGGACAGCCCGCTGTGGGTCATGGGAGCGTCGGTGCCCTACCCCGCGTCCAAGACCGCGCTGAACATGCTGACGGCCATGTACGCGAAGGAACTCCGGGACACCCCGGCCAAGGTGAATGCGGCCAACCCGGGCTACTGCGCCACGGACCTCAACGGCCATCACGGTTTCCGCTCCCCGGAGCAGGGCGCGGAGGTCGTGGCGCATCT
>JAOPYP010000232.1 GCA_025964635.1 Actinomycetes bacterium
GGTCAACGTGGTGAACGCGGTCGGCGGGGTGCGCATGTGCATCCCCCAGAACCTCAACGACCCGGCGGCCGGCCTGCACCTGAAGAAGGGCTGCCAGAACCTGAACGGCGCGCAGGCCCTGGGCTTCGTCCGGACCCGCCACCTGTTCGCCACCCAGGACCTGCAGCGGGAGCAGGACCAGCGGGCGTTCATCAAGGCGCTGCTGAGCAAGATGACCAGCCCCGGGACGCTGGTCAACCCGTTCGCGACCGTGCCCGCCGCCTTCGGCGCGACGGGTGCGCTCACCGTGGACAAGGGCACCCAGCTGTACCAGCTCGTCCAGGTCGCGTTCGCCCTGCGCCACCCGGAGACCACCACGGTGCCCATCGGCGCCTCGGAGACGCTCGCTGTGGGCGACGTGCTGGTCTGGAATCACACCCAGGCGCTGCGCATGTTCAACGCGATGAAGAACGGCCAGCCGGTGCCCAAGAGCCTGATCACCGGCTCTAAGGTCGGCTGACCGGTCCGCACGGCCCGGACCGGCGCTAACCTGCCGGTCCGGCCAGCGCACAGCCGTGCGGAGCAATCGTGTGCAAGTTGTGCCATGGCGGACTCTTGCGCTGCACCTGGCCACCTCCATACCATGCGTCGCATCCCGTACCGCTGAGCCGTGGCCCGGAGGTTCGATTGAGGACCGGCAGCATCCCCCGCATGGCCCGCCCGCTCGGCCTGTCCCTGCGCGAAGCCGAGATCATGACGCTCATCGCGGAGGGTCACTCCAACCGCGAGATCGCGGCCCAGCTGGTGCTCGCCGAGAAGACCGTGAAGAATCACGTGAACCGCATCTACGCCAAGCTCGGGGCGCAGTCCCGGGTGGCGGCCATCGCCCGCTGGGGCGACCGCGACGCGACCTGAACGGCCGGCCCGGCCGCAGGCCGGACGCCGCCGAAGGCCCTGAATGGCCGGCTCCTAGGCCGGCCGCAGGAAGACTGACCCGGAGACTCGCCTGATCATCAGGCCAGCCCCAGGCCACCTTCAGGAAATACTCAGGTTCAGCTCGGACAATGCAGATCATGACCATGCCGTCGATTAATGGGCGGGCACAGCCGGCTGCCAGGCTTCTCGTTGTCGAGGACGAGCCCAACATCCTTGAGCTGCTGTCCGCCAGCCTTCGCTACGCCGGGTTCGATGTGCTCACCGCGACCGGCGGAACCGAGGCGGTCCAGGCCGCGCAGCGGCACCGGCCCGACCTCATCGTGCTCGACGTGATGCTGCCCGACATGGACGGGTTCGACGTGGTCCGCCGCCTGCGCGGCGGCGGGGCCCGCATCCCGGTGGTCTTCCTGACCGCCCGGGACGCCATGGAGGACAAGGTCCGTGGCCTCACCCTGGGCGGGGACGATTACGTCACCAAGCCGTTTAGCCTGGAAGAGGTCATCGCGCGGATCCGCGCGGTGCTCCGGCGGACCCACGGGGACGGGGCCGAGCCCACGCCCCGGCTGAAGTTCGCCGACCTGGAACTGGACGAGGAAAGCCACGAAGTGTGGCGGGCCGGGCAGCACGTCCAGCTCTCCCCGACCGAATTCAAGCTGCTGCGCTACTTCATGAGCAACTCCAACCGGGTGCTATCCAAGATGCAGATCCTCGACCACGTGTGGGACTACGACTTCCGGGGCGACACCGGGATCGTGGAGTCGTACGTGTCGGTGCTGCGCCGCAAGGTCGACACCACCGAGCCCCGGCTCATCCACACGCTGCGCGGGGTCGGCTACGTGCTGCGCCTGCCTTCCTCCTAGCTGATTGGGTATGACGACGACGTCGAGGCTGAGCCGCTGGCAGGGAAACCTGGGGCGGCTGTCTGGGCGCACCCCGCTGCGGATCAAGATGATCACCGCGCTGCTCGCGCTGGTCATCGTGGCCCTGACCATCATCAGCGTGGCCACCGTCTCGGTGTTCAGCAACTACCTCAAGTCCCAGTCCAGTAACCAGGTCACCAACCTGTACAACCAGCGGATCACCCAGCTGAACCGGAGCTCCCAGATGGGCCCGGGTGGGGGCGGGTTGGGCTCCAACGAGTTCGGCTACTACGGCACGTTCCTGGTCGAACTGCTTAACGCGCAGGGACAGGTGATCGAGCCGTTCGGGCCAATGGGCCAGTCCGGCCAGCTGCTGCCCGGCCCGAACGTGCCGACCAGCGCGGCCTGGCTCAAGGCGAATTCCGGCCAGCTGGCCACGGTCGGTGGCACAGCCGACAGCGGAGACTGGCAGGTCATCACCAAGCAGCTCAACGCCAGCCTGACGAACAACATCACCGGGCAGAGCACGCCGTCACACCCGGTCATCCTGGTCGTGGCCTCGAGCCTGGCCAGCATCGACCACACCGTCGGCTGGCTGGCCCGGATCGACCTGCTGGTCAGCGTGATCATCGTGGTGGCCCTGGCCATCGTCGGCGTGGCCGTCGTCCGGGCCAGCCTGCGCCCGCTCGCCGACATCGAGAAGACCGCCCGGGCCATCGCGGCCGGTGACCTGTCCCGACGGGTGCCGGACCAGGACCCGCACACCGAGGTCGGCCAGCTGGGACGCTCGCTGAACTCCATGCTGGCCCAGATCGAGACGTCGTTCGACGCCCGGTCCCGGTCCGAGGCGGCCGCGCGGCGCTCGGAGGAGCGGATGCGCCAGTTCGTCGCGGACGCCAGCCATGAGCTGCGCACCCCGCTCACCGCGATGCGCGGGTACGCCGAGTACTACCGCCAGCGGGGCGGCCTGCAGGACGACGGGGCCGCCGGGCATGTCACCGGCCACCAGGACACCGGCCACCAAGATACCGGGCACCAAGATACCGGGCACCAAGAGGCCGTACCGGACGCCGGGCCGCCAGGGAACGGGTCCGGGCTGGCCAGCCACGGGACGGCTGGCCACGCGCTGGGCAGCGACGGCCAGCTCACCCGGGCCGACATGGACCGGATCATGCAGCGGGTCGAGCAGGA
>JAOPYP010000234.1 GCA_025964635.1 Actinomycetes bacterium
AGCCGCTGATGCAGTGAGATGCGGGCGAGAGGACGCATGGGTGCGTGCGAGACCACTCCGTCCGCCACCTGCCGGGGAGCACCAGCAACCCCTCCAGCCAGCACGAAGAACCCTTCCTCGCTCCCGATGATCAGCTGGCGCTCGTCGGCGCCAGTTCGTTCGTCCTCGCCGCTGCGCGGCTCCGGGCGCTGCAGCAAGGGGCGCTGCTTCTTCCGCGGAAGGCCCCGAGGGCGCCCTATGGGCTGCTGTCCACCGGCACGCAGCTCATGAAGTGCACCCAGCGAGCGCGAAGCGAAGGCTTTCACAGCCTGGACCTTGAGGTGGCTCTGGCTTGCCGTTGTGTTGCCGGCGCGGGGCTGGCGCTGGATGGCGTGAGGCCTGCCTTGGCCGCAAGGACCAGGTCGTACGGGTAAGGGTGGAGCGCCTCGCGAATCAGCCGCTTGTTTACTTCGGGCCTGCGAATCGGCTACCTCGGGCCTTGGGAATCGGCGCTGTCGATGAACATGACGCCTAGCTCGAGTGCGCTGCGAGCACGCGGACGATCTCATCGTGGTCGCGCGGCTCGCCCACATTCCGCGCCCGGGGATCTGCATGGCCCGTATCCCGGCCGCCGGGTGGGGCGGTCGCCGCTGAAAGTGAACTCGCGGCTGGCAGGAGCGGGCAGGGTCGCCAGCGTGCTCATGACGATGCTCCCTGGCCCTGCTCGAAGACACTCTGCGCTGCTGTCCACAGGGTGTAGGGGTTGCCGAGGTCGCCGTGTAGCACCATCATGCTGTCCACCAGTTCCTGGGCTGAGTGACTGCCGGACAGCAATTGGTCGAAGTCGCGGATGTAGGTCTTGGTGCCGCCCAGGATGGCGGCCGGATCGTCATCGCGGGCGTCGGGGCGCTTGTGGCCGGCCACAACGATCGCGGGCCTGAGCGCCTCGACCCGCTCGATGCTGATGATCCACTGCATGCGCTTGTCGTGGTCGGTGTCTGCCAGCCACTGGTGGATGCCGTTGTAGGCGACGTCGCCGGCGATGACGGCATCCAGGCCCGGGATGTGGACAATCGTGGATGGAGCGGTGTCGGACTGCCCAACGGTGATGGTGCGCAGCTCATGGCCCTCCAGGTCGATGATGTCGCCGTCGAGGGCATCGGGCACGGCCGGGAGCTCGGGAATCTGGCCGGGGAGGATCGTATTCCAGAACTGCATCAGGTCCGGGCTGAGCTGCTGCTGTGCGTCGAGGATGACAGCTGCCGTAGTGACGGCTTTGGCGGCGGGGAACGCGCCGAGAATCGTGTTCAGGCCGAAGAAGTGATCGCCGTGGCCGTGGGTGATGTAGATCGTGGTGAGGTTCTTCCCGGTGGCGCGGATCCACTCCGCGATCCGGCTGGCGTCGGCGGGGATAAGGGCGGCATCGATCAGCACCGCGTCACGCTCGCCGCTGATCAGCGAGACAGAGGTGGCCGGCCAGGTCGCCTCGCCCTTGCTCATCGGGGAGATCAGCCCGGCGATCGGGTTGTACGGGGCGACGAGTACGTCAAGGTGCAGGGAGCTGGACATGGCGGTTCCTTTCCTAGCGATGAAGCGCGGGCCGCAGATGACCGGATTCATCCGGCCCGACCCTGCTCACGGCGGTGTGTTTCCGCCGTGAGCAGGGCAGCGGCCTGGGTGGCTGTGATCCGGTCAGGTCCGGATCAGCCGGTAGACGGGGAAGAACGTGATCTGTGGTGGTGCGTCCCCTGCTTGCGCAGTGACAGGCAGGAGCTGCTCGCGGGCGAACGCCTCGAATGACTACTTAGAGTGACCACGCCGCAAGCTCATCGGCAACCAGAGAACGACCAGATCGCTTAATATTTGCGGCTCCCCTTGCATTGGCCTCAACGCGCTGGCGAGTGCAGATCAGCCGTTTCGGAGCGGTCCAAGTCCGCGTATCGGCCTTCTGGTGGCGGTCCTGCCTGGCAGTCCGGGGAGGCGCTTGGCGGCGGTTTGGGCGCCTAGCTGTTGGCTCCGGTGTCGCCGGCTCTCGGCGGGCCGACTGGATGGGTGGGTTCAGGTGATGCTTCCGCTAGCGCGTACTCAACGGCGCGGCTGCCTCCCAGGGACTGTCCCCGTGTCCAGGCCTGCTCGAATGCCGCATCTCCCATGCGGGAGTGCAGCGCGGCCAGGAGACCATCGTCGTGGGCGGCGCGGGGCACGAGCGCGTGCAGCCAGCCGCTGCCTTTGGCTTGCAGGAGCGCGCCTGCGGCGGCGAGCAGATGCACGGCGCGCTCGAGGTTGTCCTGCCGGATGGCGACCGCGGCGAGCGCCTCGAGGTAGTAGGCGACGCTTGGTTCGTCCCTGGCCTCGGCCGACTGCGACACTCCTTCCTGCAAGTGTTCCGCCGCGCTGGCCAGATCGCCCTGTGCCTGGCTGCTGAGCGCCAGGTCGTAGAGCGAGACGAGGATGGTGAACCGGTCCTGCGCGCTGCGGGCCGCGTTCAGGGCCTCGGTGAACAGCTGCGCTGCGCGGTCGTGATCTGCCTGGCTGAGCCGGATCTGGCCGAGGAAATTGCACACGAGCGCCACGTCCAGCAGGTGCTGTGCACGCTCGGGTCCGGCGAGCCGGTCGTTGCCGGCCTCCTGCAGCGGGGCGAGCGTCTGTTCGAGCAGTTCGCTGGCCCGCGCGTCCTGGTGCTGCATTGCCAGGAGGTGACCCAGCATGGCTGCCGTCGTGGCTGCGCCCAGCATGTCCCCGGCCTGGCGGTACAGCGGCAGGCTCTGCTCCAGCAGCGGCTGCGCTGTGGCCCGGTCCCCGGACGCGAAGAGGCCGAAGCCGGTGCCGCTCAGCGCCAGGGCACGCTGCCGCGGCGGCAGGTGCTCGCTCTTGGCCAGGATGTCCACGTAGGAGGCGAGTTCCTCAGCGTGGCCGCGCAGCCACCAGAACCTCCATGTCGCCCAGGACAGCTGTATCGCCGGCTCAAGCTGGCCCTGTTCCACCAGCCAGGACATCGCGGCGCCGAGGTTGCCGTGCTCGGTCTCGAGCCGGTCCAGCCACGCCAGCTGTCCGGGACCCTGCAGCTCGGCTGGAGCCGGCTCGGCGAGCGCCCGGAAGTAGGCCGCGTGACTGTCGTGCGCCTCCCGCCAGTCAGCGCCGTCGCGCAGGCGCTCCAGCGCGTACTCCCGGATGGTCTCCAGCAGCCCGAAGCGCGGCTCGCCGTCGCGCACCTGCGGCTGCACCAGGCTGCTGTCCACCAGCGAGCCCAGCGTGTCCATGATGTGCCCGGCCCGGCCCGGGACCGCCGGCCCGGCGGCGCCGACAGCCTCCGCGGCGGGCAGGTCGAAGGTTCCTGCAAACACCCCTAGGCGGGCGAACAGCGCCTGCTCGCCGGCCGACAGCAGGCCGAAGCTCCAGTCCAGGGTGCTTCGCAGTGTCTGCTGCCGCTCCGGCAGGTCGCGCGCTCCGCCCGTCAGCAGCCCCATCCTGTCGTCAAGCCGGGCCAGCAGGGCCTGCGGTGGCAGCAGCCTGACCCTGGCGGCGGCCAGCTCGATAGCCAGCGGCAGCCCGTCCAGCCGCCGGCAGATCTCGGCGACCGCCGCGGCGTTCCCGCTGGTCAGCTCGAAACCCGCGGACGCGGCTTGCGCCCGCTGCACGAACAGGCGCACCGAGGCGGACCGCTGCACCCCCGCGGTATCCACGCCGGCCCCGATCGGCGGCACCGGGAGCGGCGGCACCGGGAACTCGTGCTCACCGCTGAGCCGCAACACCATCCGGCTGGTCACCAGCACCACCACGCCGGGAGCGGCGCGCAGCAGCTCAGCCACCAGCGGAGCCGCCCCCATCACCTGCTCGAAGTTGTCCAGCACCAGCACCAGCCGCCGGGCGCGCAGGTACGACTTCAGGTCGGTGATCAGCGCGCCGCCCGAGGTGTTCAACCCCAGCGCGGCGGCGATCGCCGCCGTCACCAGCTCGGCCGCCCGGACCGAGCCGAGCTCAACGAACCGCACCCCGTCCTCAAAACCCGGACCCAGCCGCTGCGCGACCTCCACCGCCAGCCTGCTTTTCCCGACCCCGCCCGGGCCGGTAAGGGTCACCAGGCGCACACCCTCGGCACGCACCAGGTCGCTCACCGCCGCGGCGTCATCGTCGCGGCCCACAAGCGGCGTCGCCGGCACCGGCACCGCCCCTGCCAGCGACGCCCCGTCCGCGGCGCCGTCCCCCGATGGCGCCCTCCCGAACCGCTCGCTCAGCAGCACGGCCAGGTCGTTCTCGACCAGGCGCTGCAGCTCGGCGGGAGCAGAAAAGTGCTGGTAGGACACGTCACCGGCATCCCTGATCCGGGTCAGCATCTCCGCCAGCCGCGACTCACGCTCCGGCGCCGGCGACTTCACATAGATCAGCCTGGGCAGCCCCGCCGACAGCAGGTACTCATCCTCCAGCCCGGAAACCTGCTCCCCCGGCGCGACCCAGCCATAGCTCTGCCAGTACACGCCCACGAACACCTGGCTCTGCGCCAGGTAAGAGCGGTATACCTGCCGCGGCGGATGCGGCCGGGCGCCCAGCTCGAACATCACCGGCACCAGCCGCAGGCGGGTCACCGCGTCCCGCACTGCCTGCCGCTCAGCGGCCAGTTCCTGCAGCGTAGAACTCACAAAGACCCGCAACCGCTGGTCGGGCGTGCGGATCACATCCGTCTCGGCCATCGCTCCACAGCCTAGACAGGCGCAGCGGCCGGCAACAGATCCGGCCAGCCGGAGCCCAGGGCCCTTACCCAGCGCGCCGCTTGGCGGGCCAGGTCCCATATGAGCGTGGCGCACCTGGTACGCGAGCCGGT
Organism: Actinomycetes bacterium; assembly: GCA_025964635.1. GTDB lineage: Bacteria > Actinomycetota > Actinomycetes > Streptosporangiales > Streptosporangiaceae > RYN-230. The sequence continues at coordinate 4,799 of JAOPYP010000234.1, forward strand.
CTGCCGGACGCCAGAGACCAGGCCGGTGATCTTCAGCAGGCGCACGCGGTCCCGTAAGACACGCCCAGATCAGCTCCATCTGTGCGGCCGCCACTGCTTGCCAGCCATGGCGCCTGAGCATGCATCACGGCGGATAGGGGTGCGTTGGCTGAGGCTAAGGATGATCACTCAGAGTGAGCCGACACGCAGGAGCGGCGTGGCCGGATCGCCTCATCTGTACAACGGGGGCGTCCGGCACCAAGCGAATCATTAGCCACACCCTGACAGCGGACGGCGTGAAAATCGGCGCGTGCAGATGGATATGAGCTGCCGCGGTCCCACTGGGCCGTCCGCGGATTCAGGGGATGACCCCGATGTTGATGATGTACACCGTTGCCGCCTCATCATCGACTTCGTACAGGATCCGGATGTCGCCTGAGTGCAACCGGTATACACCTGTGGCACCCCACGCGACCGCGTTCCTTGGGTAGGGCTGATCAGCCAGTAAGGCAATCGCGCGACGTGTCAGGACGAACAGGTCCTTGTCCTCGCTGCGAATGCGGGCGAGGTTACGAAGCGCCGTCTGCCGGAAGACGACGGTCAGGCTCATGACAAGGTTTCTGCATCAATCCGATCGAGCGCAGCATCCAGTCCATCGAGGCTGATCCCGCCGCGCCCGTCGGCCTTGTCCGCCAGGTGCGCCGCCAGCGCCGCGCGATCTTCGAGATCGGCGAGGTCGTCGATGCTGATCAGCGCAGCAACCGGCTTGCCGTGCTCGCTGATGGTGACGGGGCGGTGGCTTTGCCGGGTCTCGGCGACGAGCTCACCCAGATGTGCCTGGGCCGCAGTCAGCGGATAAGCCATGCCCTGACGGTAACACCATGCACCGACCATTGCGGGCAGCGCAGCCACCGCGTCTACGGCCATGGCAAGGGCCAGGCGCACGTTCCTTATACCGCAACCCGCAACGCAATCTGATCCTGCGCTCGTCCGCCCGGACACCGAGTCGTTCGCCCAAGGCCCGCGACTCGTCGCGCATCTCCCCCACTTCAGCACGCAACTGATGAGGGTCCGTCAGCCTGCAGCGCCCCACCCTAACAGCTGGTTGACCTCTTGAACATTCGCAAGGCACTCTTCGTCGGCCCGACCTGGTCAAACTTCACGCGACTGCTGCTCATCCAGCCATCCTGGGGGCGGATCTTGCCCCTCGGATCGCATCCCCAGGGCAGTTACTCGCCGGTTCAGTGTTCGAAGTTCTCTATCTGAGCTGGGGTGGAGCTAAACGGGCTCGAACCGCTGACCTCTTGCATGCCATGAAGCCCAGGCACTTCCACTGACCAGCAGCTATACGGCGTGACCAGCAAAGACACCGACAGAGAGCAACGCGGAGCCACGCAGAACGACGCCGCAAACACGCATCTGCTACCCATTGCGCTACCCGCAGACCTGAACATTCGAACGCCCTCCCTCGAACAGAAGCGATCCGCCACGGCCAGACCAGACAGCTGTCAACGGCGGCTGAATTCTGGCTCTGGCACAGTTTCCGTGACGTGTTCCTTGATCGTTAGTCGGCGAGCAGGACGCGGCGGCGGAGCAGGTCGGGATTAGCGCGGCCATA
>JAOPYP010000241.1 GCA_025964635.1 Actinomycetes bacterium
CACCGTGCCGCGGTGCACGTTGAACCGTGTCGCCAGCTCCCGAACCGGCACCCCAGCGACGTACCCGTCGATCAGTTCAGCCCGATTCGAGACACTCAAACGGGTTTGAGACTGACACGAATTTTCCCGCACCGGGCCGCGCTGATCGGTGATCCGAGCGGCCCGAGTACACGGCCGACGAGCCCGCGATCCCCGCAGAACACGGGAAATCAGCGATCCGAGCGGCTTCCGGGGGTTTGAGAAGCACCCACGGAGGTCCGCCATCGAGGAGGGCCGGGACCTGTCCTCGATGAGCGGCATCCTGGCCGACACCGCCTACCGTCTGCTGCCGGCCTGCCGGCCTGCCGGCCTGGCGGCCCGGCCTCACTTCAGGTGCCGGGCGAAGAACCGGTTCCCGTCGTCCCCCTCGAACTGCGGGACGCCGGTGTGCCCGCCCATATTGGCGTGCAGCGTCTTCTCTTTGGAGCCGAAGGCGTCGAACAGGTCCAGGGCCAGCTGCCGGTCGTTTCCTTCGTCGTCCCACTGCAGCAGGACCTGCAGCGGAATGGTGACCTGCCGGGCCTCCTCGAACAGGATGCGGGGCACGAAACTCCCGGCGAACAGAAGGGCGGCCGAGATGCGCGGCTCGACCACCGCCAGCCGGATGCCGATGGCGATCACCCCTCCCGCATACCCGACCGGGCCGCCCATCTCGGGCAACGAAAGGAGGGCGTCCAGAGCGGTCCGCCATTCCGGGACTGCCTTTTCGACCAGCGGGAGGACGAGTCGGTCGACGATCTCGTCGTCGACCGGCTCGCCGGCCTCCAGCGCCCGGCGCAGGTCGGCGCGGGCCTCCTCGGCGGCGGCGGAACGGGGCCGGTCACCGCTCCCGGGGAGCTCGATGGTGGCCGCGGCGAAGCCCTCCGCCGCGGAGTGCCGGGCCCGGGCCACCAGCCGGGGGTACATCTTGTGCAGTCCGCCGGGGTGGCCGAGCAGGATCAGTGGGGCCGGTGCGGATGCGGATCCGGGCGTCCACAGGATGCCAGGGATCTCGCCGAGGGTGAATTCGCGTTCGAGGACGCCGTCGTCGAGGCGCTGTTCGGAAGTGAATCGCATGGTCGTGCCTTTCGGGAGTGCTCGTGAACGGCGCTCCCGGACGACCTATCGCCCGACCGTGACCCCGAAGGGGAGCACCCATGTCGATACGTTCACGGGTACCACCTCCTCGTTCTCTCGCACGGCCTCCGGAAAAGTAGCAGTGGTCGCCGTGGTCCGCCAACAGGTTTTGCGGAGGCTCCGGGCCCGCCGCGAAGGCGGTCACGCTCAGCCAGCCCTGCCCGGCAGGGCGCCCAGGCCCAAGGCGGCCCCCGCGCCGTTGCAGCGGGCGGAGGCGGACGCACCGAGTGAAGGCAGGCAACATAAATGCAAGGCGACCGTACCCCTCCCGCCGCCGCGGCAGCGGAGGACCTGACAGACCTGCGCAGGGACATCGAGAGCATGATCAGCGGAGCCGCGTCCGCAGCGGCCGGCAAGGCGGGCAGGCGCCTCGTCGTCGCGGCGCGGCTGCCCCGCGAGCTGAGAGACATCAGATGGCAGTACGCGGCCGGCACGCTCACCGGGCAGCTCGCAGCGGGCCACGACCTGGACGAGGTCCATCGCGTCATTTCCGCGCTGGCCGCCATAACCGGGGGCCAGCGCGCCACGAAGCAGGGCAGCCGGGGCGAGGAGCTGGAATCGTGCGGCTACGCCGGCGGCATGACCGTGATCATCAGCGGCGTGCTCCCGGGCAGCGACGGGAGCGCGCAATGCGCCGCCTCGTCATGGCGCGGCAAGAGCCACAAACCGTATGGGTGCAGCTCGGTTCCAGTGAAGCGGCGTCAGGCTCAGGCCCCTGGAGGCACATCCGCGGATGACGGTTGTCTCCGGGCCAGATTCGCCCGGTTCATGGCTCTAGGCTCCGCTGCAGGCAGGCGAGTACCGCCTCGCGCACTCGTGCCGTGCTGTCAGGTGCCGCGTCGCGGATGATTATGTGCAGGCTGGCACCCCGCAGTACTGCGATCAGCGCCAGGGTGACACCCTCGGCATCGATGCCGGGCCGGATACCGCCGTCCGCGATCCCGGCGCTGAGGTCCTCGCGGATCTCGCGCGCGAACAGGTCGTCGCGTTCGGCGAACATGGCGCGCAGTTGCGGGGCGGCGCCGACCGACTCCGCCCACAGCAGCAGGAACGCCCGCGCGTGCTCGTCGCCAGCGCTGATCTGGTCGATGTAGCGAGCGACCCGCTGCCGCAGCCGGCCCAGGCCCGGACTGGACGCCTGCGGCGGTCCCACCCGCTGCTGGGCCTCGGTGACCAGCGCTGCGAGCAGCGCGTCCTTGGTCCCGAACATGTGGTTTACGATGCCCCTGCTGTAGCCGGCCAGCCGGCCGACCTCCTGCAGGGTCACCGCACGCGACCCGCCGGCCGCCACCAGCGCGGCGGCCGCGTCGAGGAGACGCCGCTCGGTCTCCTCCCGGCGCTGCCGCTGCGTCCGCGTCCCCGCCGCGGCCTGCCGCGGCATAGTCAGCGGACCGGTTCGAAGAAGCCGGTCATCTGCGCCAGCAGGCCGTCATCGCCGAAGCGCGCGTAACTCGTCCCGGCGAAGATTGCGTTACCGTCCCTGTCGAGCATCGTCCAGTTCGATATGGCCTGGTCATGGTGATGGACGAACTTGTCGTTGCGGAACGTGGCACCGGGGAAGTTGCGCTGCGTCGCCTGCATCTTGGCGGTCAGCTCGCGGTGGCCGCAGGAGACGCTCGTCGGGTCTGTGTACACGCAGTGCGGTGCCACGCTGCCATCAAGCATCCGCTGCCGGTCGTTGCCGGAGACGCCGGACCACGCGGCCTGGTAGGTATTCCACGCGGCCAGGAACCTGTCCTGGGCCGCCACGAGATCATCTGTGACCATACGGTACACCATATTACTTGCTGGCTATCACGCAAGTTTCTCAGCCGCGTGTGATCCCGCGGCCGGGCCTCAGCCCGGCCGCGACTGAGGACTACGACGTCAGGACCGATTTCCATCAGATCGTCACAGGAACTGCAAGCGATCCTGCGAAAGGCACGCTGAATAGGTGCCCGGGTTGCAGGTGCTTTACGATGCCGCGATATTTGGAATCGGTGTTCCTGGCGATCTTGCGGCCTTCGCGGACACCCCCCCTCATGCGAGGGGTACCTTGCCTGCGTACAAGCACGGATGTGGCGGCGGGCTCGGGCGGCCACGGTGGTCGGCATGACCAGCCTCACCATGACCGGGCGCGCCGTCAGGCCGGGGGACAGCGCAGGCCACCACGGCGACCCGGGGGGAGGCCAGCCTCCGTGACAGTCGTCCTAGCACGATTGAGAGCCGCGCCGCCATGCCCTCTACTTGGCTCATGAGCCACGGCACGGCAGCGCCTGCCGGCCGCAGACTTCCCGGCGCGGCCG
>JAOPYP010000255.1 GCA_025964635.1 Actinomycetes bacterium
GGCCGGCCACTGATGCGTTGGCCGTCGCCCGGCCGGGCGGCTGGTCGGGCTTACGCGCTGGACCCGCTGGCAGGCTGGATGTTCTGGTTGATGTGGAACGTGTTGCCGGGATCGTACCTCCGCTTGACCTGGGTGAGCCGGTCGTAATTGCCGCGGTAGGACGCCTTCACCCGGTCCTGGCCCTCGTCCATCATGAAGTTGATGTACGCGCCGCCGGCTGAGGTCGGGTGCAGCTCCTCCCAGTAGTCCTTGGCCCACTCGGAGATGACGGCGGCGTTGGCCGGATCCGGATCGACGCCGACGATCACGCCGGCCCAGCCGCCGTCGCGGTAGGCGAAAGCGGTCGCGTCGGCAGCCACGCGGCTGGCGGCACCGTCGATGGGATACATGTGCATGGTGGAGTGGCCGGTGGGCAGCCGCTCACCGTACTTGCGGTGCACGGCGATGGCGGCGTCGGAGATCTCGTTGAAGAAGTCCGCCCGCCAGTACCACTGCAGCCCGGCCGGGTACAGGGCGTCGAACGCGCTCTGCAGCACGCTGAACGGCATGGGCTGCAAGCCGACCAGCAGTGGCGAGCCGTACGTCCTGACCGGCTCGAGCACCTCATCGGCGCGGTCGTGCGGCCCGGTGTAGCACCACACGATGCCGATGACCTTGCGTCCCCAGAGCGCCTCGGGGAACGGCGCGACCGGCGGGACGGTGAGCAGCGCGATCCAGCCGCTCAGCTCCTCCGGCAGCGAGGGCAGCAGCTCCCGGTACCAGCGCATCACCTCGGCAGTGTCCGAGAGGTCGTAGAAGACTGGCCCGCCGATGATCGTGCCGCCCTCCCCGATGTCGTGGCAGCGGAACGTGAACGACGTGACGACGCCGAAGTTCCCGCCCCCTCCGCGCAGGGCCCAGAACAGGTCGCTGTGCGAGTTCTCGCTGGCCGTGACGAGCGTGCCGTCGGCGAGGACCACGTCGGCGGCGAGCAGATTGTCGACGGTCAGGCCGAAACGGCGGGACAGGTAGCCGATACCACCGCCCAGGGTCAGTCCGGCCACGCCGGTGGAGGCGAGGAAGCCCGAGGGCGTGGCCATGCCGAACGCCACGGTCGCGTGGTCGACATCCGCCCAGGTGCATCCGGCGTCAGCGCGGACGGTGTGGTCCTCGGGGCTGACCGTCGCGCTGCGCAACAGTGACAGGTCGATGACCAGGGCGTCGTCCCACGCTCCGAGGCCGGCGGCGCTGTGACCGCCGCCCCGGACGGCGATCTCGGCATCGTGGTCGCGGGCGAAGCGCACGCAGGCGACGACGTCCGCGGCGTCGCGGCAGCGGGCGATGGCGGCCGGCCGTTTATCGATCATGCCGTTGTAGACGGCGCGCGCCTCGTCGTACCCGGGGTCTCCCGGGCGGATCAGGTCACCGCGCAGGGCTTCGGTCAGCTCGCCGTACGGAGCGGTGGCGATTCCGGCTGATGTTGCGGTCATGAGGATTCCCCTTTGGGTGCGTCGCGTGGTCTTCAGGCCCCTGACGTTAGGAAGGGGGCCGTTCGCCCAGCGTTCGCACCCAGCGTTCGCACCCGGCGTTCGTGCGGTGCGTTCCGGGCTGCACCCCCGCTCCGCCCCGCCGCCGCGTCAGGGGTCCGGGAAAGCGCCGGGCGCGCCGGAACCAGCGCCGCGCTCCATGACGTCCTGCTGGCAGCGCCGCAGCAGGGCGACACTGCCCTGGGCCGATGCCATCCGCGCGGCGGAGTGCAGCCGCGAGGCGGCGGCCGGCCCGTCGTCGTAAACGGCGCGCATGCGCATGACCTCAGGCAGCCACCAGACGTCGTCCCGTTCCTGCCCGCCGGCCAGGGCGGCATCGAGGATCGCGCGTGCGGCACCGGGCTGGCCGTTCCGGGCCGACAGGTCGGCCAGCAGCGACAGCCAGAACGGCATGCGGGCGAGCGCGCCCTCCGACCTGAGGTTGCTGATGCCGCGCCGGGCCAGGTCGATGCCCGGCTCGTCGCCGCGGGACCAGCCGTCGAGAATCAGTGCCCACTCCCGGTAGTAGGCGAAGCCGTAGCGGTCGCACAGCTGGCGCAGCTCCTCGACGGTCGCCCTCAGCCTGGGCAGGTCGCGGCGCATCTGGTGGGTGATGCTGCCGTAGGCCAGGCTCACGGCCAGGCTGTACGGGTGGTCGATGGTGCGGGCCAGCGCGATGGCGCTGCCCGCGCAGGCCAGGGCGTCCTGGTCGTGGCCCACCAGCCAGTGGCCGTGCGCGGCCCAGGCCATGGCATGGACGTCAGGCCGGGTGCCGACACTCAGCGACGCAGCACCACTGGACAGCCTGGCGGCGAGCTCCAGGTGGCGCAGCCCCTCCGCGGGCCTGCCCAGGCTGATAGCCGACCCGCCGACGGCGAAGTGAGCCGGGCCGCTCAGCTCGGAGCCGGGATCGACCAGGGCCAGGGCGCGCGCGGCCGCCTGGTACCCCTCGGTGATGCGGCCCTGGACGAACCGCGACGTCCAGAGCGCGGCCAGGCCGGTGAGCATCGAGTCCCGGCGGCCCAGTGATTCGGCCAGGTCGATGGACCGTTCGAGAGCCTCCTGGAGGTCCGGGGAGGAGTAGCCGTACCTGGCGTTGAGCGGGGCGGCCATCGCTTCCAGCACCGCGAGTTCCTGCCGGTCCCGGTCCCGGCCGTCCGGGAGGCTCCGGACGATGGACAGGGCCTCCTTGCCGAGCCGGATCGCCTCGGCGTGGGCGAACATTCCCGCCGCGACATTGGCTGCGCGCTGGTAGTAAGGCACCGCCCGCCCGGGCCGGCCGCCGCGCGCATACTGCTCGGCGAGCTGAGCCGAGATCGCGTCCGTGTCGCCGGCGTGCAGCAGTTCGAGGCTTTGCGCGATGCGCCGGTGCAGCAGCCACCGGTTCGGCGGGCTGACCTGCTCGTAGGCCGTTTCGCGCAGCAAGTCGTGGGAGAAGGCGTAGCCGTCCCGGAACTCACGGAGGATCCGGCGGCGCCACAGTTCGTCGACCGCCCCCACCACGACGTCGGCATCCAGATCGCTGGCCTCGGTCATCAGGTCCAGGGTGAAGTCCCTTCCCACGGCGGCGGCCAGGCCGACTACCTTGCGGGCGGCCACGGTCGCCTGGTCAAGGCGGCTGCGCAGTACCGCGGCGAGATCACCCGGCGGCCGCGGGGCACCACCGCGGTCGGCCGTGGCCCGCACGGCCTCGATGACATAAAACGGGAAGCCCCCGGTCGTCCCCTGGAGCAAGGACACTTCGGCCCCGGGGAGGGGCCGCCCGGCGATCGCCTCGGCGAGCCGGGCGGTGTCGGCCGCCTCGAACGGGCTGAGGTCAAGCTCGGTCAGCAATCCGGTGGCCCGCATCCTGTCGGTCCAGTCCACCAGCAGCGGGTCCTCACGCCGGTTGTCGTTGCGTAGTGTCCCGGCGACCAGCAGCTGCGCATGGGGGGCCAATCCGAGGCAGAACGTGAGGAAGGCCAGCGTCTCCTCGTCGCACCATTGCATGTTGTCTAGGATCAGCAGCAGCGGGCGCCCCACGGCCAGCAGCGCCCGGGCCAGGCCTTCGAAGAAGCGCAGGCGCTGCCAGGCGTCGACCATGGCTCTCGGGGCGGCCCCGCGCTCGCCGCGCCCCCGGGAGGGCACGAGCCGGTCGACTTCGGTGCGCCAGGCCTCGTCCAGCGTCGCCCTCGTGGCCTGGACCGCCGGGTTGCGGAGCCAGTCCGCCACGGGCGCGAGGGCCAGCCGCCCGGCGGTCCCGAAACACTGGCTGCTCGCCACGACCGCGCCCTGCAGCCTCGCCAGCCCGGCGACCTCGGTCACCAGGCGTGTCTTCCCCACGCCGGCCCCGCCGCGGACCACCGCCAGGCCCGGCTGGCCGGCCACGGCGCTCCGCCACAGTTCCCGGAGCAGGCTGAATTCCCGGGACCGGCCCATGAGCTGGGCCGCGGCGATCCCGGACCGGCCGATGGCCGGCCCGGCCTGCGGCACCTCCGCCCCCGCCGGGGCGGAGCGGGAGCGGGCCATCAGGCGCTCGAACGCCTCCCGCGTCGCCTGGTCCGGGGTGATGGCGAGCTCCCGCTCCAGGACCGAGGCGCAGTGATGGTAGGTGCTCACGGCACCGGCCCGGTCACCCAGATCCGCCTGGAGCTGCATCAGGATGCGGTAGCCGGCCTCCTCGAGCGGCTGCAGCTGGATCCGGCGGCGTGCGGCATCCGCCGCCCCGGCGAGGTCTCCCTGTCGCGCCCGCGCCGCGCCGGCCAGATCGCACAGGTCCACGCACTGGCGCTCCAGCTTGGACCGGGCCTCCAGCACCCAGTCCTCGTACACCCCGGGCAGGAAGTCGCCGCGGTACTGGTCGAGAGCCCGGCTGGCGTGCCGGAGAACCCCGTCGTCATCAGCCGCCGCGGCCGCCGCCCGGGCCGCCTCGCGCTCGGTGTCGAACGTGCGCACGTCGACGTGGCACGTCTCGGTGTCACGCCAGCACAGGTCCCTGGACGTCACGACGAGCGACGGCTCACCGCCCAGGACCTGGCGGAGCTGATGCAGCTCACGCCGCAGGTTGGTGAGCGCCTGCCCGTCTGCCGAGTCCGGCCAGAACAGGCCGGCGATGCGCTGGCGGGCCTGGGGCGA
>JAOPYP010000278.1 GCA_025964635.1 Actinomycetes bacterium
TGGGTGTCCGCTATCCTTCACTGTGCTGTCTAGCGACGGCGCAAGGCAGGTTGCCCGAGTGGCCAAAGGGAGCGGTCTGTAAAACCGTCGGCTTAGCCTACGCTGGTTCGAACCCAGCACCTGCCACTACCTGCAGAAACGGCCCGTGAGCTGGGGATCCTCGGCCTCGCGGGCTGTTGCTTTCGGGGCTGCGAGGTCCTGCTGTGTCCATGGGAGTCCGGCTGTTTCCAGCGGTGCACGGACATATAGCGGACAGCGTCCGCGATCATGTGCATGATCGGTTGCCGGATCGCTGTGGCCCAGCAGTGGAAGGGTCCCGGCGTTCAGGACCGCAGTGGGTCTGCTGCCGCGGGTGCAGTGGCAGGCATTCTCCGTGGTCAGCGCCTTATGGTCGGCAGCCGGCTCTGAGGTGTAGTAACGCTGTGAGCAGGATCCATGGCGGCCGTGCAAGCGTGGCGGGCTCCGGTCTTCGGCTGACTTCCTGGCCACCTATTCGGCCACCTGCCTACCGCCAGCCGATACCGCTGCTGGAGGGCTGGACCATGGGGGTTCATGTCGGCGGGGGGACCGACCCCGTATCCCCACATTGCTCTATGTGCTACAGCGCCGAAGTCGATCTCCAGCAGACGGATATGCCGTATGCGCTCTGACGTGCAGAAACGCTGCCTGCCGCCCAGGGGCAGCTGCTGGTCCGGAGTGGCCCAGGCGCCAGAACCAGGCTTGACAGCCCGCGGAACCGACTCGAACCCCCATGAAAACCGACTTGAACCCCCATGGCGCAGTGATTACGCGCAGTGATCGATCACGTAGTGGTTACAGTAACCGGGCTAATGCGCGCCGAACGCCGAATATTTACTGCGGGTGAGGTACTCGATCGCCGGTGCTGCTCCGTTCAGATCAGTCCGTTATGGCGCGGATCGAGTGTGTCGCCGCCGAGGCGGGTGGCGACTGGTCTGGGCAGGTGCCGGGCCGTCGAACAGCTCCCGCGACTGGCCCATCTGAGCGAAGAAGGCGCGGATGGCTTCGCGGCCCGGCAGCTCCGGAGGCTGCCCCGGGGGCAAACGGGTAGGCCAGCACGCCGTCGGCGGCGAACAGGTCGGCGAACACGACCCCCTCCCCTGCCACCATCTTGCGGACCTGCTCGGCGATCTCGCGGGGGCTGTAAGGCATGAGGCAGCACCCGGATGTTCATCAGTGCGCGCACCATGCGGCACCACCTGCGCAAGGCCTTCGCCAAGCTCGGTACACCTCGCGCAGCCAGCTGGCCTACGTCCTGCCGGGCGGCCCATCCGCACCGCAGATCCGCTGACCGGCCCGCGGCATCACCCGGCTGCCGCCTCTGTCCGCTGCTCGTGCTGGACCAGCGCCCCGGAGTCCTTGAGCGCCGCGATCTCGGCGGGGGTGAGCCCGAGCTCGGCGAGAACACGGGTGTTGTGCTCACCCTGCCGGGCGGGCAGCTGGCACTCGTCAGTCACAACCTGGTCCGCGAAGTGCCATGGCCGGCCCGGGATCTTTATCGCGCCTCCCGACCTGTCGGGCACCGTGCGCACCGCCCCCCACTCGCGTGCCCAATCGCTGTCTGCGAACTCCCGGAGGGTACGGACCTGCCCGGTCGCGATCTTGGCCTCGTCCAGCTGCGCGTCGAGCGAGTCCATGTCGGCGAATGTCCAGATCCACTCCTGGACGATGCGGTGCAGTGCCGCCAGGTTGCGCAGGCGCAGTTCAGGCGTCAGGAAACGCGGGTCCCGGCCGAGATCCGGGCGGCGTATGGCCGCCAGGTAGAAGGGGAAGGACATGCTGCCAATCAGGCTCATGGGGCTGGCGAATCGCTCCCCGTGGGGGCCCTCGAAGAACGGGCCGTCCGTCGCGCCGAGGATCGGCCGCTCGTCCCCGAGTTCTTCGTCGGACAGGTCGGCGTGCACGCGCTCGTTGACCGAAACCATGACGGCCGCCATCGCCACGTCGATGTACTGGCCCCGGCCGGTTCGCTCCCGCTCGGTGAGGCAGGCCAGGATGGCGATGGCCGCGTGCAGCCCGGAGTAGACGTCGGCATGCGAGAGCGAGTCGCTGCGCAGTTCGCCGGCCCGCCGGAAATGCTCGGCCGTGGTGGCCGTGATGCCTGTCTCGGCCTGGACCGTGGGCGCGTACGCCATCCGCGACCGCCATGGGCCGTGCTGACCGTAGCCGCTGATCGAGGCGTAGACGACCCGCGGGTTGCGGGCTGATACCGACTCCCAGTCCAGCCCGAACGCCGCCAGCGCGCCGGGCCTGAAGTTCTCCACGATCACGTCCGCGACCTCGCATAGCCGGGCGATGGCATCACGGGCGCCGGGCACGTTGAGATCGATGCTCACGTTGCGCTTGCCCGCGTTCTGCTGGGCGTAGTAGCCCGAGATCTCGTCGGCGCTGGGAAAGGCCCGCCGGGATAGGTCGCCGGCAGGCGGCTCGATCTTGATGACCTCGGCACCCAGGTCGAGCAGTGTCTTGGCGCAGTGCGGGCCGGCCAGGACCCGGGAGAAGTCGACCACGCGGATGCCGTGAAGGGGCAGCGGCATGCAGCTCACCGGCCCTCGAACTCGGCCATGCCGATGCCGTTGTCGCGGTAGGACCTGACGGCGGCGCGGAAGTCGGCCGAGCGGAAGATGGGGCGCTGGATCTCGGCCATCGCGTTATCGGCGGCGGCGAGTCCCTCGTTGACCGCGATGGAGACCAGGCGCTTGGTGGCGGCGTGCGCGATCGACGGGCCGTGCGCCAGTTCCTGGGCGATGACCATGGTGGCGCTGTCGAGGTTCTCGTCGGCCACGACGAAGTTGATGACGTTCCACCGCTCAAGCGCGCTGGCCGGGTAGCGCCGCCCGAGCAGTGCCATCTCCTTCGCCCGGGCGGCGCCGGCCCGCTGGGTGAGCCGCTGCACCGCGCCCATCAGCGGGTGGAGGCCGACGGTGACCTCGACCGAGCCGATCTTGGCTGCTTCGGACGCCACGATGAGGTCGCAAGCCAGGGCGAGTTCGAAGCCGCCGCCGAGGCACGCGCCCCGGATGCTGGCGATCACGGGCGCCGGGTGCTCGTCGAAGGCCCTCAGCGTCTCGACCAGGCCCCAGTCGAGAATGTCGCTGTTGTCGGCGTCGGCGACCATCGCGCCCAGGTCGGCGCCGGCCGAGAAGTGCCGGAGCGAACTGCGCAGGATGACGGCCCGCGCGCCCTGTCGCTGTGCCCATTCCAGCCCGCTGATGAGTTCGCGGTTCAGAGCGCGGTCCATCAGGTTGTAGGGGGCCAGGCCCATGGACAAGACGGCGACGGCCCCGTTCATCGCCGTGGTCAGCGGCGCGCTGCTGGCAGCCGTGGGCGCCGGCTCTGGTGAGGTATCTGGCACTGGAGTCTTCCGATCGTCTCTAGCGTGGCGGCAGGCGGAGCAGGGCGGCTGTTTCCTGCACCGAGGCGGCCGGGCGGTCCAGGGCGCTCGCAAGCCCGACGGCACGCCGGACGAGCGGCAGGTTGCCCGGGCTCAGCTCGCCCTTCCGTAGGTAGAGGGTGTCCTCGAGTCCGGCGCGGGCATTGCCGCCGAGTGCGAGGCCTATCGCGGTCAGTTCCAAGTTGGCGCGGCCGACGGCGATCACCTGCCACACGCAGCCCGCCGGGAGGCGGCGAGCCATGGCGATCAGGTTGTCCGCCGTGGCGGCCATCCCGCCCTTGACCCCGAGGACGATGGAGAACTGGAGCGGATCATCGGTGAGGAGCCCAGCGTCACGCATCCGCAGGCATGCGTCCAGGTGGCCGGTGTCGTAGATCTCGAGTTCGGGCTTGACCCCGAGCTCGGCCATGCGCTGAGCCAGGCGGGCCACGTCGGACGGCGGGTTGCGGAACTCGCCTGAGCCGAAGGTCATGGTGCAGGGGTTGAGGGTCGCCATGCCCGGCCGCAACTCGACGAGAGCCTCGCGTTCGGTGAAGGGGACGGCAAGCCCGACGCCGGTGGACAACTGGATGAGGACCGGGCACCGGTCCGCGATCAGGTCCATGGTCCGTCGCGCGATATTCAGGTCTGCGGTGGGCTGATCGCGGCGGTCGCGCAGGTGGATGTGGGCCACGGAGGCGCCGGCGAGATATGCCTGGTGGACTGCCTCAGCGATCTCCCCGGGCTGCGTCGGCAACTCCGGGTTGTCGGCCTTGGACGCGATGGGCCCGGTAGGCGCCACCGTGATCACGGCGCTCACCGGAACTCAGTCACCAGTGGTCCCGGGAGCCAGGGCCAGGTTGACCGGAAGCTTTTCCGCGTGGGTGTAGGGAGTCGCCTTGTTCTCCTGGATCCAGCGTTTCTCGGCCACGGACTCAAACGGCGGCGGGATCTGTCCCTGCAGCGACCACAGGTCAAAGGGCGGTTCCGTGATCGTGAACTCCCAGTCATAGCCGCGGTCCCTGACCCAGGGCGCGATGACCCTGTCGACGTTCTTGACCCACCATTCGCGGATGACCGGGCCGGGCAGGGTCCGCGCCATCTGGTCGATCTGGATCCGGACGAACTTGCCGTGGGCCGCGCCGCCCACGAAGAAGGAGCCGGCCGCGACCTCCTCGAAGATCACGACGACGTAGAACCTGGGGATGGGGACGGCTTCGTAGACCCGGGTAATCGCCTCGGCGAACTCGTTCTTGTCCTCGAGGCTGTACGCGCCGACCGGGTGGTGGATCTTCCAGAGTGGCATCTGTGTTCCTCGCTTGTCCGTGTCGTTCTTACCCCGGGCCGTCAGTGATCCGGATCACAGCGGGCAAGCAACAATAGATCACAGATCGAGTCTAGATTCAAGACTTAATCTGAAAATGAGAGTTAGTAGCCATGGGGAGATCGGTCACCGCAGTGAGTGGCCACCGGGTCAAGGCCGGCGAAGCCAGCGTGCTCCGGCGCCCGTAGCTGGGTCCTGGGGAACACGCGCCCCGAATGGTGGGCGCCGGTCATCACGTTTTGTGACTGGAGGTGTCTGTGAGGTAAGTGAGGCGATTTCGCGGCAGGACGATTCAGCCGGCGCGCCTGCCCGGCTTGGCGGGCCGCGCGCGACCCGCGGCCGCCTCTCCGCCCCGGGCCGCACCCGGCGCCGGCTCGAGCCGGGTTCGCATATCCAGTTCCGGAGGGACATCGTCCGGATATCCCGGGCCCACGCAGAACCGGATGTCCTCATGGCCGACCGGATCCCCGCACTGCTCGCAGATCACCCGACCGACGATGCCGTGACCATCCCCGTGATGACACAACGTGACCGGCGCACCGCCCCCGCCGTCCAGCCATTTATCCCCCCAGGACAGCATCGCCGCCAGGACGGGGAAGAAGTCCCGGCCCATCTCGGTCAGCAAGTACTCATAGCGCGGCGGATTGTCCTGGTAGAACCGCTTGGTCATGACCCCCGCGTCCACCAGCTTGCCCAGCCGGTCCGACAGCGTGTTCCGGGCGATGTGCAAGGAGCGCTGGAACTCGTCATAGCGCGTCAGCCCGTACATCGCGTCACGCAGGATCAGCAGCGTCCATGAATCACCGAACACCCCCGCCGCACGCGCCACCGAACACGGCCAGTCCGCGAATTCGTGCTTCATCCATCCAGTTTAGCAACTGAGTCGTGTTACGCCATCGACGGTCTGGGCCAAGCCCGCCGCATGCCCCCGGAGCTGCCTGCCGCAGTCGGCGAAGGAGAGCCACCGGCCGACCGGGAAAATAAAGAGCTTGCGGGGTCTCCACTTAAACGGAGCAGACGAGCAGGATGGGCAGCAGGGCTTCGCGTTGGAACACCCGCACGTGGTTAGAGTCTGTTCATGTCCAAGCCGGCTGGCGAGATCGGCCATCTTCGCGACGAGGAACTGCCTGCTGTCCGTGTGATCGTCCCGCCCGACCTGAGCAGCCGCGTGTTCGAGGACGACCTCGATCCGGGCGACGTGGTGTTCGACGGCAACCGGACCGCGATGCTCATCTGGCACGAGCGCTACCCGCTCGGCCGCGGGTGGCGATCCGGCTGGGTGCTGAGCTACGACACCGACGGCAAGGGGAACCTGGACGATTACATCGTCGGCCTCAGCCTGGCCGGCGTCGACGCCGCCGTGGCGCAGGCCCGCGACTACTTGCGATCCGTGGGTTATCGCGCCCGCGGCTGGCCGCTGTCATAACCGCCGCAGCAGTCTGGTCTCGCGTCCCGGCCGGCCCGGCAACCCCGCTGCAGCGCGCGCGATGTGCCTGGTGCGCATCTTCGGCATCCCGGGCGGGCTGGGGAATCTGTTAGGGACGGACGGCGGCGGCGTCCGCGGATGTGAGCACGTTCACCCGGCCCCCGTCGATGTCGAGGACCGCGCCGTGGACGAAGGCGGCCTCGTCTGAGGCGAGATAGACCGCCGCGGCGGCGATCGCACCCGGGTGACCGGGCGCGCTCGCCGGGGCACCGCGCATGAACACCGCGCCGGGGTACTCGGTGTCCGGATCCCAGTCCGGCGGCAGGATGACCCCTGGCGAGATCGCGTTGACGCGGATGCCCAGGGGGCCGAACTCGGCCGCCCAGGCCCGGGTCAGGGTTTCCACCGCTCCCTTGGTCGAGCTGTAGAGCGCGCCGACCGGCAGCCCGAGCCGTGCGACCCAGGAGCCGAGGTTGATGATGGCCCCGCCGCCAGCCCGGATCATCGCGGGCGCGACGGTCTGCGTGAGGAAGAACGCGGACTTGACGTTGACCGCGTAGACGCGGTCGAACGTGTCCTCGCCGGTCGTCAGCGTGGTGTGGCCAGGAAAGATACCGGCGTTGTTCACGAGGATGTCAATGCGCCCGCCCAGCAGCCCTGCTGCCTCTTCGGCGAGCGCCCGGCTCGCAGCCGCGCCGCCCAGCTCGGCGTGCACGTAGTCCGCCTTGCCGCCCGCGTCGCGAATGCGCGCGACCACCTCCTGGCCCCGCGCGTCGCCGCGCCCGGAAGCGATGACGTGCGCGCCTGCGCCGCCGAACGCCACGGCGATCTCCCGGCCGATGTTGCTCGTGGAACCCGTGACGAGGGCTGTCTTGTTCTCAAGTCGTCGTGTCATGGTAGCGATGCTAGAAACGTATTTTTGGACTGGCAAGTCCAATTCTCTTCTGGCGTCTCATACGCCGCGCAGGTGATCGATCAGCGCGTCGAGCGTCGCCTCGAGGTGCCGCGTGCTCCCGGTCGAGCGAAGCACCTGGACGCCGCCCTGGATGCCCGCGATGAAGGCCGCCGAGACCCGGTCGGAGTCCAGCTCCGGGCGGACGAGGCCCACGGCCTGCATCTGGGTGATGCCCTGGATGAGGTGCGCCTGCCACTGCGCTAGGAGAGCAGTGACGACCTCGGCCGCGCCCGGCGTGCTGCCGACCTGGGCCATGAGCGCGCCAAGCGGGCAGTTCCGTCCTTGTGCCCGGTAACGGGCCACGACGGCGTCCCGCCAGCGATTCCACGCGGCCCAGGAGGTGAGGCTTCCGAGGTGAGGCTGCTGGTCGTCGAGGACGCGCCGAGATTCGTACCGCGCGACCTCAAGCAGCAGTTCCTCCTTGCCCGCCGGGAAGTAGTGGAAGATCTGGCTCTTGCTCGTGCCGGTGATGGCCCGGATGTCGTCCAGTGTCACCTCGCCAGGGATGTCGCCGCGCAGGTACTCCGCCGCGCCCACGATGATGCGCTCCCTGGTAGCCCGCCCCTTCTCAGTAAGTGCCACGTGGCAACGGTACCCCATTATGGACCGAGCAGTCCAAACTTAGCCGCGACCGCCTTGCTCCCCCGGGGGCCTTCCTGGGTCAGGTCCAGGTCACGGATCGCTGGGCGGGCGACTCGTTTGCCCAGCGATAACTTGGCGCTCGGCCATCCGGCCGCAGTCACCCGCCGACATCCAATTCTGCGTCGGTCCCGGGCATCCCGATGACGTCCCCCCGAGCTGGATATGCGCGACCGGCTGGCGCCAGCGCCCGTTCAGTCGGCCGGCCGTCCTGGACTGGGCACCCAGAGCTCTCCTGCGACGGCCGTAAAGGTGCCGAGAGAGGCGGGCGTCGCGGATGATGCGGACCAGGGAACGAGCACAAGCGGGACAAAGTGAGCTGCGGCAAGCCGGCTACCGCGAGTCGGGCGCGCCCGGGCAGCACAGCGGGCGGGCCGGCGGAACCTATCGCGTCCTAGGGCGGACGCGGCTCCGGCTCGCCCGGACGGTCTGGTGACCTGCGCGCGGCAGCTACGCCGCGCCCGAGGAGCTGCCAGGACGCAGCCCGCATGGTCGTGCTCACGCTCACGAACCCCCGGAGTCCATCCGGGACCCTGACGCCAGGGTGGATCCCTTTTTACTACCAAGTCTTGAATCAAGACTCGATCTGTGATCTATTGATGGCACGCGACGCGGCGGTCCGGATCACGCGATACCCCGGCTAAGCCGTGTACATCACGACGTGGCGTGCAAGTGCCGCGGCGCGGCGCACGCTGCCGCCAGCCGGCGCCCGGCGCGCTCGCGCCCTCAAGGACATCACCTGCTCAACCGAGTCAATACGGACAAGTGAGATGCAGAAATGCCGCTAGCGAAAGGCATGATCATGAAGGCGGCCGTGTACCACAGCTTCGGCGGTCCGGAGGTCCTCGAAGTCGTCGAGGTACCGGAGCCGAAGATGTTCGCCGACCAGGTCCGGATCCGCATAAAGGCCG
>JAOPYP010000296.1 GCA_025964635.1 Actinomycetes bacterium
CTGCGGCCAGCCGCGGGCGGCCGGCATCGCGGCGCCACGCGCGGAACTCCCGCCACCCCAGCGAGCGCTGCACGAAACGAAGTGACAGGTTGCCGCCCAGCGGCGCGCTGGCCTGGGCCAGACGATCTGGAGTGAGCTCGCCGGGGGCGCATAGCCGTTCCCCGGGGCGGCGCCTGCCCCAGGACCGCCGGACGCCGGCCGACCGCCACAAACTGCACTTCCCCAGATAGTCTTCGACCGCCATCGGCAGGAAAAGCTCACCCCGGGTAAAGCGCAGTACCGGCTCGTACCACTGCAGCAACCGCAAATCCCCCGCTGGGCCCGCGGCAGGAGTGGCCTCGGCCGCCGGGATCAGCTCCTCACTGTCCATCGCGCTCCATACCCTGCGTGTATACCCACACTGCCCGGGCCCACCAGGGCCCATGCGGCAAGGCGGGTCTGCAGGCCCAGACTGGAAAGATTCCCTCCGGGGCAGCGCGGTGCTGGCATCGTGCAGTTCAGCGATAGGGGAAGGACAGAGGACATGAGCGGAAAGCCGCACCTGCCAGCCCGCGCCGGCCTGCCTATCGCGCCTCTGGGCGGGCGGGATCCGCTGATCGTGCTGCGGGCCGCGTGGCTGTTCGATGGCATCAGCTCCACGCTGGTCCCCGATCCGGTGGTGGTGATCGACGGCACCACCATCCTCGCCGTCACCTCTGGCGGGAACGCCCCCGAGGGCGCGGCCGTGACTGACCTGGCGGGTGCGACCCTGCTGCCCGGACTGGTCGATACCCATGTCCACCTGGCTTTCGACGCGAGCGCTGACCCTGTCGGCGGCCTGGGCCGCCGCGAGGACGCGGAGGTGGTGGAGGCAATGGCACACGCCGGCCGGGCCGCGCTGCGCGGTGGTGTCACCACTGTCCGCGATCTTGGCGATCGCGGATACCTGTCACTCGGGTTGCGCGGCCGGACGGACCTGCCGACCATCGTCGCGGCCGGACCACCGATCACGACGCCGGGCGGGCACTGCCATTACCTGGGCGGGGCCGCGGCGCCGACCGTCGAGGGCGTGCGGGCGGCGGTGCGCGAGCATGCCACGCAGGGCGTGGACGTCATCAAGATCATGGCCAGCGGCGGGAACCTGACGCCCGGCTCCCGCCAGGACCTCGCCCAGTTCCCGCCCGAGGTGCTGCGCGCGGCGGTCGAAGAAGCGCACCGGCTCGGGCTGGAGGTCACCGCGCACGCCCACGCCGTCAGCGCGATCGCGGACGCGGTGGCGGCCGGCGTGGACGGGCTGGAACACGTGACGTTCTGGACTGAGGACGGCGTGGACGCGCCCGCCCATCTGATCCGGCGGATCGTGAGGCAGCGCATTGTCGTCGGGGCGACGGTCGGCTTGATGCCGGTGCCCGGCGTGGCGCCGCCGCCTGCGGTGGCTGCCCGCCTGCCCGGCATCATCGCGAACACCCGGCGACTGTATGAGTCGGGGGCACGGATGGTCGCCGGGACCGATGCCGGCATCGCGCCGGTGAAGCCGCACGACGTGGTTCGGCACGCACCGGCCATGCTGCGCCAGCTGGGATTCAGCCCGGCCGAAGGGCTCCGTGCCATCACCTCCGCCGCGGCCGGCGTCTGCGGCGTGGGGCACCGCAAGGGGCGCATCGCTCCCGGGTTCGATGCCGACATCCTGGCCGTCGACGGGGACCCGATCGCCGACCCGGACGCCCTGCACCGTATCCGGGCGGTCTATCTCGGCGGCGCCGCGGTGCCGGGCACGGGGACGTGGCCAAGGCGGCCCGGGTGATGAGCGGCTGACCCACCCAGCCCTACTCATCGCGGCCCGAAAGCACGCTGGTCGAGTCGCGCGCCCCACGCACGGTGATGACCAGCATGCCGGCGGCGAACACCAGGCCGGCGCAGATCGCGGCGCCCGCATCGTGCGGGGGCCGGGCCGGCCAGATCCACGGCGTGGTCAAGGCCCCGCCGTGCCAGGCCGCGTACAGCTCGTACGCGGCCACCACCATGTACGCCAGCGGGCCAGCCCAGGCCAGGCCGCCGCCGATGACGGCCGCGCACAGCAGGCCGATGCCGGTCAGCCCGGCCACGTTCCGCAGCACATCCAGGGCGCCGCCCGTGAGGTGCGCACCCGTTCCGGCGGCCATCAGCGCCCCGGCCGCGACTGCCGTCAGCGCCAGCGCGGTGGCCAGCCGCAGGAACGGCAGCCACCGTCCGGTCACGCGTTCCGGCTCGCCGAAAGGGCTCGCGGTGGTGACGGCGATGACCGCGGCGGAGGCGGCTTCGAACACCAGTGGCAGCTGCACCGCGCCATAGGTGTCCCACGGCCAGTGCAGCGCGATCCGCAGCCCGGCAGCGCAGGCCGCCACCGCTGCCACGGCCACCGGCACCCGGCGGCTAGCCAGGTGCAACTGCACCAGGCGCAGGCCGGCCAGTGGCAGCCGCGCCCCCCGGCCTGGCGGCCCTGCTGGCGGCACCTGGCGAGCCGCGCCCGTGGTCATGGCAGCTGCGCCAGGGCGATCCGCCCGGCCCGCAGCGCGGCCAGGTGCTTCGCGAGCCAGGCATAGCGGGCGGCGGGGGACAGCACGGCGAACCGCTGGGCCGCAGAAGAAACGGACGCCGGCAACGGCACCGCGGGTACCGGCCGCGGCCCGGAGGCAGACGAGGATGACCGCGCCACGGCGGCTGCCTGCATCAGGGCCGCCATGACCGCCTGCTGCGCCCGGCTAGCGCCGGGGCCGCCGCCGATGACCTTGGCCAGGATGCTGGGCCCGGCGTCCGATCGGACCTGGGCAGCGAGTTCGCTGGTGGTCATGGTGGGGCCCGGTAGCTGGCCCGGGAGGATGACATGGAACACCGCCGGCGGGCCAGTCCAGCGAGGTCCTGCCATGCCAGCAGTGACGCTGTTGCCTGATCCCTGCCGGTAGGTCGCGGCGGCCTGGCTGATGCGGGCCGGCGCGCCCGGCAGGCCGGCCACCTGGCTGAGCACGGGTTCGAGAGCGGCTGTCACGGCGGCCAGGTAGACGGAGTAAGCGGGGTTCAGGCAGACCGGGATCGCGGCATGGCTGCAGACCGGGGGGTAGACGATCGGCTGGTCGCTGGCCGCATCGTGCAGGGCCGGGATGGCTATCATTCCGTGCCCGTCCAGCCGGCCGGTGCCGGCCAGTGCGACGGCGGTCCCGGCGGCCAGCAATCCCGCCACGGTGATAGCCGCGGCGGCCCGCCGGAGCCACCGCCCGCCGGAGCCGGCCGGCAGGCCCAGGACGCCCAGCACCGCCACGGTGAGCCCGGTGAGGAACATCACCTGGGCGATGGAGAGGTCGGGGAGATAGTGGTAGAAGGTCCCCACACTCTCGTTGGGCCCGATGTCCCAGGGACCGGCGACGACCGGCGAGATCTGCCAGTACGACTGGCTGCCATGGATCGGTTCCGTACTGAGCCCGAGCGCGAAGAACGCGGCGACCGCGACTACCGGTGTGGTGAACCGGCTGGGGAAGAACGTCCCGGCCGCGAACCCGAGCGCGGACAGTGCCGGCAGGCTCACCACGACGACGGCGGCGGGCCACCACAGCGGCCCTCCCCAGGCAGCCTGCTGAGCGGTGACCCCGTACAGGACGGCCACGCAGCCCAGGCAGGCGGCCACCGCACAGCAGGTGGTGGCGGCCCAGACGGCGAGCTGGCGGGCCCAGCGCGGCCGGGCGGTGATCGTCACCAGGTCTGTGGTGTGATGGCGGCTGTCCCGTGACCCCATCCAGGCCGCCGCGCCGGCCACCGGTGACGCGAAAGCCAGCAGGGCAGGACCCGGCATGCTCATGGCGCGCAGGTTCCACAACGGCGGCAGGGCCACGATCTTGCGGTAAGCGGTGAACCAGAACAGCGCGGCGGCCACCGGCACCATCCAGAGCATCGTGTTGTGGCGCAGTTCCAGCCGCAGCAGCCGCCCGGCCGCCCGCCCGGGCCTGCGCTTGGCCCGCGGCGGCCGGAAGGCGGCCGGTGCTCCCGCGGCGCTCATGACCGCGCCGCCGCGAGCACCGCGCTGTACCCGCGTTCCAGCGGTGCGTCCCCGGCGCCGTATCCCTCGCCGCGGGCGGTCAGCTCGCCGGGTGTGCCGTGGAACACGATCTTTCCCTGGTCCATCAGCGCAACCTCGGCGCAGGCCGCGCCGACATCCTCCACCAGATGGGTGCTGACCACTACGGTGGCGCGCTGGCCCAGGTCGCGCAGTAGAGCGCGAAAATGGACCCGCTGCTCAGGGTCGAGTCCGGCGGTCGGCTCGTCCAGCAGGAGCAGCTGCGGCTCGTTGACGATCGCCTGGGCGATGCCGACCCGGCGCAGCATCCCTCCGGACAGGGTGCCCAGCTTCGCCCGGGCCTTGCCGCCCAGTTCTGCCCGCTCGAGCGCGGCCGTCACCGCGGCAGGCACCTGCGCCGCAGGTATCTCCTTGAGCAGCGCGAAGTACTCGACGAACTCCGCGACGGTGAAGCCCGGGTAATAGCCCAGGTTCTGCGGCAGGTAGCCGAGCAGCCGTCGGATCTCCCGCCGCGGTCCGTACGCACCGGGATCGCGGCCGAGCAGCCGCAATGTACCCGAATTCGGGGTGATCACCGTGGCCATCATCCGCAGCAGTGAGGTCTTGCCGGCGCCGTTCGGGCCGAGCAGGCCAAACACCCCGGGACCTGTTTCCAGAGTTACCCCGGCGACGGCGTGGGTACGGCCGAAGCGGCGGGTCAGGCCGGTGATCTCGACGTTCATGATGTTCCTCGCCCATAGCGTTTCGTCGCGTCAGCGAGCTGGAGCGGAGTGTCCATGTGGGGCAACGTAGGCGCGCTGGCGCCGGCCAGTCGCCGGCCGCTGGATGCAATGGCATGCGCCAGCCAGCTGGTTCGGCGCCGCCGGTCATCCTCGCGAGGTAGCCGGCTACACCTGACGGCGGACGGCATCGTCTCGCCACCGGGGCACAATGGGCACGGTGGAGAGGCAGAGCATGATGCGCCTGCCGCGCCGGCCGCACCAGGCGCGCGGCGAGCCGGGGCCAACACGGGACCAGCTGCGGTGGCCTGTCGCCTTCATCCGCCCAGCGGAGCGGCCGACCGGTCCCACGAGGCGCGCGATCGCCATCGACATCGCGCTGGCCGCGGTCGCCACTGTGGCCCTGCTGGTCACGATCAACTACACCCTCCATAACACGGGCCGGGCTCAGCCGAGCGGATTCCCTGGCTACTCGGCGGGCGAGAACCCGTGGCCAAACCTGCTGTTTGCGGTGTTGACCACGGCGCCCCTGGCCATACGCCGGCTCCGGCCGCTGACCGCGTTCTGGGTGATCCTGGCCGCCGCGCTGATTGCCCCTTCTACGGCGAATAACTGGGTCACGTTCATCGCGGTCATGCTGGCCGCGTACTCCGCGGTCGTGCACAGCCCGTTCCGGCGCGCGGCGGTCTTCAGCGTGTTCGCGGCCGGCATCCTGATCGCGGTCGCGTTCCCGGACGCGGCGCCGGCGCTGCCGGGCCGCTACACCGCGCTGCTGGTGCTCATCCCGGTCGTCCTGGCCGGCAACGCCATGGACCTGTGGCGGAGCCGGGCCGGTGACTCGCAGGCGCGGCTGCTCCGGTTGCAAGCTGAACAGGAGGCCGCCACCCGGCGAGCGCTCGAGCTGGAGCGGGCGCGCATCGCCAGCGAGCTGCACGACGTGGTCACGCACAACGTCAGCGTGATGATCGTGCAGGCCGGTGCCGCCCGGCAGGTCCTGGCGGGCTCCCCCGGCGAGGCCCGGGCGGCGCTGCTGGCGGTCGAATCCAGCGGGCGGGAAGCCATGGCCGAGCTGCGCCATCTGCTCGGCCTGCTCAGCCCGCTCAGCCCGTCGCCCCCGCCGGACGACGGAACCGGGGCGGACACGGACGGCACGCGGGGCGGCGAGGAGCTGCAGCCGCAGCCTGGCCTGGAACAGCTCCAGGCGCTTATCGGCCGGGTGACCGCAGCCGGACTGCCCGTCGAGCTGCACGCCGGCGACGTGCCGCAAGGCCTGCCGCCAGGCGTGGACCTGACGGCATTCCGCGTGATCCAGGAGGCGCTGACCAATGTGATCAAGCACGCGGGTAAGCCGCGGACCAGCGTCAGTATCGGCTACCGCGACGGCGGCCTGGTCGTGGAGGTGGCCGACGCCGGCCAGCCAGCCGGGACCGCAGGGCCTGCGGTCCCCGGTGCCGGGCGGGGCCTTCTTGGCCTGCGCGAGCGGACCGCGTTGTACGGGGGCGAGCTGGACGCCGGGCCCCGGCCCGGCGGCGGGTGGCTGCTCCGGGCCCGCATTCCGGTGGACCCGCCGCCGGCCCGCGGGCCCGGCCTCGCACCGACAGCTTTCGCCAGCCCCGCACCAGCGGCAGAACGCCGATGAGCGAACCCGCTGCGCCACCCCGCGTGGTGATCGCCGACGACCAGCTGCTGGTCCGCAGCGGGTTCCGCATGATCCTCGGCGCGGCGGGCATTCCGGTGGTGGCCGAGGCCGCCGATGGCGGGCAGGCCGTGGCGGCCGCGCTCAAGCACCGGCCCGACGTGGTGCTGATGGACATCCGGATGCCGGAGATGGATGGCCTTGAGGCCACCCGCCGCATCCTCGCCGCACCAGCCAACTGCGGCTGCCAGATCATCGTTCTCACCACCTTCGACCTCGACCAGTACGTCTACGCGGCGCTCACCGCCGGTGCCAGCGGCTTCCTGCTCAAGGATGTCTCGCCCGAGCAGCTCGTCGCCGCGGTGCGCCTGGTCCGCTCCGGCGACGCCCTACTGGCGCCGTCCATAACCCGCCGGCTGGTCGAGCGGTTCGCACCACACGCCGCCAGCCGCCCAGCCGTGCACAGTGACCTGTCCGAGCTGACACCGCGGGAGCTTGAGGTACTGCGGCTGCTGGCCCACGGCCTGAGCAATGCCGAGCTCGCCGCGCACCTGACCCTCAGCGAGGCGACGATCAAGACCCATGTGGCCCGTATCCTCGCCAAACTCCAGCTACGGGACCGGGTACAGGCCGTCGTCCTGGCTTATGAGACCGGGCTGGCCGGGCCCGGCCATGACCACGACTGACCGATACCCGGCGGGGAATTTGCCTCCGTGAATGCCATGCCGTCACCAGTGCGCAACCATCCTTGCCGGGCCGAACCTGTGGCCATTCCACGCGGGGAGCAGAGCTGACCGGCCAGCCCGTTAAATGGCTCGTATTGAAATGCGCGCCGCTGGCCGAGGATGCTGGCAGCGGATACGCGGGGTTCTACGCTGTGGGCGGCCCGCCTGTACCGGGTAGCCGGCCAGGTTTTCGACATCCTCTTGTCCGCTGGCGTGATCCGGCGGCCACGCCCCGGCGGCGATCCAGGAAGCGGGCCCCGCGTTACGAATCACCCATGACGAGTGGGGCGCTATCGCTCACGAGACCCAACCCTGGAGACCTGAGCCTGAACACGATCCGCGGGAGGTCACATGCGATCTTCGTACTACGAGATCCGCACCGTGGGGGTTGTCCCGCCCGAAGCCCTGCTGGATTTCGATCAGCTGACCGCCTCACTGGCGCCGGTCGAGACCGTCCTGCAGGGCCCGCTTCCAGATCAGGCCGCCCTTCAGGGTCTCCTCGCACGACTCGAGATCTTCGGCGCACGTGTCGTAGGCATACGAGTTCTCCCGCACCGAGGTCCGCCGGCCAGCGAAAGCACTACTGCCGGGTAACGGGGGTAACCACCTCTTCGAGGACCACACCCCTGGTGTCCCACCGGGTTAGCGGAGGGGCAGGGACCGGCCGGTGCGAGGTCAGCGAGAGCTCCGGCTTGCGCAGGTGCGCTCAAGATCGTGCCCGCCGGAGGTAGCCAGTACGGCGCCGTAGCCCCGCGCCGCCCTCGGCCTGTGCCGATTTGACTCACATTCGTGTTGACATCTGATTGGACGCGACGTTAATTCGGAGGATGGACAACAACAATGGACTGAGGCGCACCGGCTCGACCCGCCGCTCGTTTCTATCGACAACAGCCGTCACCGCGCTCGCGGCGCCTCTTCTGACCGGCACGGCATCGGCCAGCACCAATCCGGCGCCTGCCCGGCACCAGCCTGGCGAGGAATTGCGGGCCTTAGTGCGGGAAGTGGACCCTGCCCGGATTAGGGCGACAGTGCTGCGGCTGACCCAGTTCGGTACCCGGCACACCGCATCGAGCCAGACCGACCCGGTGCGCGGCATCGGCGCGGCCACCGCCTGGGTGTTCGGCCAGATGCAAGCCATCGCGGCCACCTCATCCGGCCGGATGACAGTGCAGAAGCAGACGTTCGTGCAGCCCGTGTCGAACCGGATCCCGGTGCCGACCACGATCACCAACGTCATCGCGACGCTGCGAGGGAACGCATCCCCCGAGCGGTTTTACGTCATCACCGGGCACCTGGATTCCCGCGTAACCGACGTGCTGAACTTCACCAGCGACGCCCCCGGCGCCGATGACGACGCCTCCGGTGTCGCGGTCGTGCTCGAGCTCGCCCGGCTGTTCGCCACGCGCCAGTTCGCCGGCACTCTGGTGTTCGCCACCGTCGCCGGGGAAGAGCAGGGACTGTACGGCTCGGCCTTCATGGCGCAGCAGATGAACGCCGCCGGCGCCGACGTGCAGGGCATGTTCAGCAACGACATCGTCGGGGCCAGCCAGGCCTGGGATGGCACGAAGCCCGACCCGCACACCGTGCGGCTGTTCGTGGAGGGCGTCCCGACCGCAGTGACCGCGGCGCAGATTGCCAGCATGCAGTCGGTCGGTGGCGAGAACGACGGGGCATCGCGCCAGCTCGCCCGGTTCGTGCAGGATGTGGCCCCCTCCGACCTGACCGGCGTGAACGTCCGGGTGATCTGGCGGCGCGACCGGTACCTGCGCGGCAGTGACCACATCTCTTTCCAGGCCCTGGGATACCCGGCAGGGCGGTTCACTGAGCCCCGGGAGAACTTCAACCACGAGCACCAGGACACGCAGGTCGTGAACGGAGTGCAGTTCGGCGATCTGCCCCAGTTCGTGGACTACGACTACATCGCGCGCGTGGCCAGGGTGAACGGCGCGGCGCTGTGGTCACTGGCCACCGGGCCTGGCACGCCCAAGAACCTGCAGATCCACGCGACGGCACCCCCCGGTCTAGCCGGCGTGAACACCACTACTCTCACCTGGGACGCGAACACCGAAGCCGACCTGGCGGGCTATGAGGTGGTGTGGCGGGAGACCACGTCCCCGGAATGGACCAACGTAATCGACGTCGGCCACGTCACCACGGTCACGCTCGACATGTCCAAGGACAACGTGCAGTTCGGCCTGCGCGCCGTCGATCAGGCCGGGCACCGCAGCCCGGTCGCCTTCCCGCAGGTGGTGTCCTCCTAGGCCATCGCGAAGAGCAGGTCAGAAAGCTGAATCCGTGCCTGGCCCCCCGGCAGCCCGGGCGCCCGCGCTCGTCCGCCTGGCCCTCAGCGCAGACCCTGCCGAGTGGGCGGCACGGATCGGGCGGGGCCTCGTCCGAATCACTACTGTCACCCGTCTCGAAGTGGGTTACTCGGCCCACTCCGGCCCGGAGCTCCGGGCCGGGCTACGAGGGGCGCCTCTGTCGTCCATGCCGGTGGAATACCTGACCCCCGCGATCGAGGACCGGGCCGTCGAGGTCCTAGCCCTGCTCGCCGACCGTGGCCAGCACCGCGCCCCCTCCATCCCCGACCTGATCATCGCGGCCACCGCGGAACTGGCCGGGCTCACCGTCCTGCACCTCGACAAGGACTTCGAGATCATCGCCCAGATCACCGGCCAGCCGATGGACCGCCTTAACACCCGCTGAATCCCAACTCCAGCACCGGTTTTTCCGCGCCCAGGGCGCGTCCCCATGGAACCGGGCCTGGGTACATCATCACCGGTCCGGGCGGACCTGAGTCCGGCCAGCCCATTTAGGCTGATGGCATGCTCAGCGAGGAAAGGGACGGCAAGGCCTGGCGCATCGGAACGGATGCCGAGGTCGCGTGGATCTCCAATGGAACGTCCGTTGACCGGACCATCACCTCTGCTATTCCGCCGGTCTTCGAGGCCTACGCCACGATCGTCCTGCCGTACGGGGGTGAAGGGCAGGACGTGCACGACCGGGCCGTGCTGTCGGTGCTGAGCGAGCACTCGGCAGGCCAGCCGTGGTGGCTCGGGTATCTCGACACCGGTGCCGATGACATCGTCTTCCCCCGTGTCCGGAAGCTGACCCTGTACTCGGGATGGCATTACGTGCTGGTAGAGGCAGGACCCGAGCAGGCCGGCACCTGGCGCCAGACCGACGTCAGATCGTTCTGGAAGGGTGCCTTGCCCAACTTGATGTTCCCGGCCGATCGCTCGTGGCTCGTTTCGACGCTGTGGGATGACGACTGGACCTGTATCGGCGGGCCGGCCGCACTCGTGGGCGGGTTCCTGCGCCACCCCGATCTGGAGGCGAGACAGGTGGCCCTGGGCCAGGACGCAACACCACCAGGTCACCAGGCATTCTGACGGTGGCTGACGCCACCCGGCCGGGGCCCGCCGGGCCATGGAGTGACGCGCATCACGTTCCCCTGGCTGTCACAGATTGCCGGCCTGCCGGGTCATTGGGGCGTAACCCGCACGAACCCCAAGGAGAGCATCATGGACCCCCGGCTCAACTTCTACGGCAACACTGTCGCGGCGAAGTTCTCGAAGCACATCAACTCGGCGGGCACGGTCGTGTCCAGCTCGTCCCTGCCGGCCGCGACGCAGGAGCTAGTGAAGATTCGGGCCAGCCAGGTCAACGGCTGCGCCTACTGCACCGACATGCACACGAAGGACGCCGGGCACGCGGGGGAAAGCTCGGTGCGGCTCAACCTGGTCGCAGTGTGGCGGGAGGCCAGGGTCTTCACGGAGGCCGAGCGGGCCGCCCTCGAACTCGCCGAGCAGGGCACCCGCATCGCCGATGCCGCCGGTGGTGTCTCTGACGAGGTCTGGGCGAATGCGGCCAAGCACTATGACGAGGACCAGCTCGCGGCGCTGGTATCTCTCATCGCCCTCATCAACACCTACAACCGCATCAACGTCATCGTCCAGCAGCCCGCCGGTGACTACCAGCCCGGCCAGTGGGGATGACCGCCGACCTGTCCAGGCCGGGGCGAGCTCCGCTGATAACCCGGTACTCCGCTCCCGGCCGTCCGGGCCGGACGTTGTCGCAGTACAGGCCCGGGCTGGCAGGTGGACGCCGCCGATGATAATCGTGGCTAGTCGCTACGGCAGGTACAGGCGCAGCCCGGCGGGCATGTGGTCAGTGGTGGCGATCGTGCCGCGGAACACCCCGTTGATGTACGCGGCGACGTTGGCCGGATAGGCGGCACCGGGACTGTGCTCAGCGGTGAGGCGCAGGATGGCGGACGGCTGGCATTTGTGCCCGTCGGCCAGCTCGGCGAGCGACATTTTGCCTGCGGTGGTGTGCTCGATCATCGTGACTCCTGCCTTGACCGCGCTGGGCTTGGTCCACCGTGCACGGCCACCCCGCGGGGCAGGCACCTGGTGGCGCCCCGGCCAGTTCGCGGCTGAACGGGTTCTGGCGCAGCGCCCACTGTGTCACGAGAGAGATCAGCTGGGCCGGGGTGGGGGGCGGCAGCATCGTGCGACGGCGCGGACTTCGTTGATGAACAGGCCAGGCTGTTCCCACGCGGCGAAGTGACCGCCGCGGTCGAGTTCGTTCCAGTGCACGATATTGGTGAAGCGCCGCTCGGCCCAGCGGCGGGAAGGCCGCGGTACTTCCCGGGGGAAGATGCTGCACCCCGCCGGGACGGTGACGGCGTCACTGGTGGCGCTGGTAAACCAGTCGGTGACCTGGGCGATGCTCTCCCAGTACAGCCGGGCCGAGGACGCACCGGTGCCGGTCAGCCAGTAGAGGGTGATGTTGTCCAGTACCTGATCGACGGTGAGGACCTGGCTGAGGTCGCCCGGATGGTCGGTCCAGGCCCACAGTTTCTCCACGATCCAGGCACACAGCCCGACGGGTGAATCCACCAGCGAGTAGCCGATGGTCTGCGGCCGGGTGCCATGCTCGGCGGAGTAGCCAGATCCCGTGCGGCTGCGCTCGTCGAGGTCGGCCACTGCGGCGCGCTCACGGACGGTCAGGTCACTGGCGCGGTCCGGGGGCGCCAGCGGCGGGACGACGTGAATGCCCAGCAGCCTGCCGGGGAACTGCAGCGCCAGGCTTGTCGACACGCTGGTGCCCCAGTCGCTGCCCTGGGCGAGGAACTGGTCATAACCCAGCCGGGTCATCAGCGTGGCCCATGCGCGGGCAATGCGGTGCACGTCCCAGCCGGTGCTGGCCGGCTTGCCGCTGAACCCGTAGCCAGGCAGCGACGGCACGACCACATCGAACGCGTCGGCCGCGTCCCCGCGCGGGTCGGTCAGCGGGCCGAGGGCCTGCTCGAACTCCAGGAATGATCCCGGCCAGCCATGGGTCATGATCAGCGGCACCGCTCCCTGGTGTGGTGAGCGGATGTGCAGGAAGTGGATGTCGAGGCCGTCGATACTCGTCGTGAAGTGCGGGAGCTCATTCAAACGCGCCGCTGCGGCGGGCCAGTCGTAACGGCCGGCCCAGTAACCGCAGAGATCCTGCAGATAGCCCAGCGGCACGCCCTGTGACCAGTCATTCACCGTCTCGCGCTCTGGCCATCGCGCACGCCGCAGCCGGTCGCGCAAGTCGTCAAGAGCCGCGCCGTCCACACCGATCACGAACGGGTCGATCCGATTGGGCATAGCCGCATCATCCCAGTCGGCCGCATCGGCCAGGAACTACAGCCCGGACCAGCGGGGAACGCTGGTACTGGACACGCTCTGGGTCCTACGCTCACGTCCGATCGGCAACGGTGCAGCAGGAGGGGAAGTGCGCCCGGATGAGCGAACGCGTTCCGACGACCAACTTCAGCGCCAGCTGGACTCGAGTCGACCAGACTAGCGATCCTTCGTTCTACCCCAGGCTGCTCGATGCGACCCGCGCCCAAGGGCTCGATCAGGCCCGCCGCCAGCCCGATGCTGTGTTCGGTCCGCTGGAGTTGCGGGCCGGGCTGCGTGTGCTGGATGTCGGCTGCGGGACTGGTGAATACCTGCGGATCATGGCTCCTCTCGTCGCTCCCGGTCCGGCGGTGGGTATCGATGTGAGTGCGACGCTCATCGCCCACGCACAACAAGGCGCGGCAGCCGACGAGACCAACGTGTCCTTCCGGGTTGGCGACGCCTACGACCTGCCCTTTCCTGACGCAACTTTCGACCGAATCGTCGCCACGCAGGTGCTGCTTCATCTGGCCGACCCGTGGCGGGCAATTGCGGAGATGCGCCGGGTGCTTGCGCCCGGGGGGCTGCTTTCGATCGGGGAATGGGATTGGGACAGCACCTGCCTGGCCGTCACCGACCGGGAACTTGGCCGTCGATTTGTGCATCTGCTCTGCGACCAGATGCACAACGGCCTCATCGTCCGCGAACTGCCCTGGCAGCTGACCGGCCATCGATTCACGCACGTGGTCGTGACGCCGCAGATACGGCTATCCCGCGAACTCGACGCCGCCTACACGTGGCTCATCGAGCCCGTCACACATGAACTCGTCCGCACCGGCGCACTCACGTCCGAGGAAGGCGGCCGGCTCCTGGACGACTTGCGCGAGCGCGCAGACACCGGCCGGTACTTCCTGGCCCGTACCTACTACTCGGTCCTGGCCACCCCTTGCTAGACCCCGCCCGGGTGCTGGCCGTCTGCCTATCGGGAGGGCGGTGACGAGGCGGAGCCCGCAGCTGCGGGTGAGCCCGGGCGCTGGTTCCGGCCTCCGGCCCGGTGGCCGAGCTCCACGGCCAGGGCCAGGGGAAGGACGAAGTCAACGAGCGCGAACGTGAGGGCCGGCCCGAGGTAGACGGGATCCGCGTGCAGCTGAGCGCCGATGATGATCAGCCCCAGTGAGGCGAAGCGGAACACCGAGACCAGGCCGGTCGTGGTGCGGACCTCAGCGCTCCGGCCGCCCAGCAGCAGCCCGGGCAGCAGGCCCAGGACACCGGCGACAATGACGATGACGATCGCGGTGACGATCACCCACGACCCGAACATCGACACGATCGTGCTCCAGTTCGCGGCGATACCCGTGGCCAGCGCGACCACCAGCGCCAGGTTGGCCACCTTCACCAGCTCCGGCTGCCAGGCCTTCGCATGATCGGCGTAGCGGGCCCGGGCGAACAGGCCGACCACCAGCGGCACGAGCACCAGCAGCAGCAGGCTCTTGACGATGTCCCAGGCGCTGATCGACGCGCCGGTGACGATCTGCCCGGCCCACAAGGGCACGGCGACGATGTTGACCAGCTGGAGCACCACGACCACCGTCACGGCCAGCGGCAGGTCCACCCGCTTAGCCAGCTGGGCGGCCTTCAAAGACGCCGCGCTGCCCGCGCCGACCGTGGCCAGGACCAGGCCTGGCACGTATTTGGTTCCCATCGGCGATACCTCGGCGATGCCCCACGCGGCGGCCGGGATCACGACCGAGTTCAGCACCACCAGGACGATAACCAGCCCGGCGCGGTGCAGCGGCGCCACCAGCTGGCCCACGGTAAACGTCATGCCCAGCGACAGGACGGTGGCGCCCACCGAGATGGCGATACCAGCGTTGAACAGCGCGGCGAGCAGATGCTGAGCGGTCACGCCCGTTCGCCTCGTTTCAGAGCAGAGCCTGGCGGGACGATGGCAGTGCCGCCCAACAGCCACCATGACGCGCGGGCCATC
>JAOPYP010000298.1 GCA_025964635.1 Actinomycetes bacterium
TGCTCGTCCGGCCGGAACTGGCGCGGGGTGAACCCGGACCGGTGCAGGGCCGGCCAGAAGCGATTACCGGGACGGGCGAAGTGATGGCCGGTCGCGGCCGAGTACAGGCCCGGGTTGATGCCCGCGAACACGACCCGAAGCCCGCTGGCGAGGACATCGGGAATCGTGGCGTCCCGGGCCGCCTCCAGATCGGCCGGTGCCGGCCGCACCCGGGGAGAACCGGCCGTCACACGGGGAGCCTCAGCCACACCACGACCCTACTGGGGGCAGCACCGGCCACCGGCTCCGACTCCGACTCCGACTGGGCCGCCGGGCACGCCAGCGAAATGGGCGGTTCATAGCGTTAAAGGCAGTTTAATCAGCCTAACACCTGGGGGGCTGTCTATAGGTGACAGTGACATAAGTAAGTAGCCCGTGTTTATCACTTGCTTTAAATGGCTACTCATAAAGATCGAGAATACTTGGGGGAAGTCGGCGTTCGGCAAGCCTCATTTTTATCCGCGCCGGCCAGCCTCCGGGACAGTGAATACGCGCACAGGGGGTGACCGCGATATTCGCGATAAGGCTGACCCGGCCAGCCTGGCTCATGGCTTAGCAGCTCTCACTCTGCCCAGGCACAAAGCCTTCCGGGTGCCCGGGGCCAGATATTCAAGCGCCCCGCGTGCGTGATGGTCGCCCCAGGCGACACTGACGCCCTGAACCTGCGTCACATCCGCCGCCACTGTGGCCACCCTTTTCTCGTGGCTGCCATGTGCCCAGGGCGGAAGACGAGCGCGCCGTGACGCGCCCGACCGAAGGCTCCTTTTGTCACCGAAGAGAACTTTCAGCCAGGCACCAGCCAAGACCGTCCTGGTGCTGACCGGCTCGGCCATCGCGCTGGCCGGCTACCTCGGGGCCTCATCCACCGCCAGCGGCCATGACGGCCGCGGAGCACGGCAGCCCGGCCTGGCCACCGCGCTCACGGCCAGCCATCAGGCCCAGGCCAGCAGCATCACTGGCGCCGGTATCGGCGGCCTCGGGACCAGCCTGGAGACGGGCAGCACGGGCGGGTCAGGCACCATCGCCCTGACCGCGTACGGGACAGCCCAGAAGCACCCGCAGCCCCGGCATCACAAGCATCACCCGAAACACCACAAGCACCACAAGCTCCACAAGCACCACCACCGGGTGAAGCATCACCACGCGAGGAAGCACCGGGCCCGGCGGCACCGGGGCCGGCTGCACGGCTCGCCGTGGCAGATCGCCGGCTCGCTGATGCCGGACTACCGCTGGAGCAGCTGGCAATTCCACTACCTGAACCTGCTGTGGATGCGCGAGAGCGGCTGGAACCGTTTTGCCTACAATCACAGCTCGGGCGCGTACGGCATTCCGCAGGCCGTGCCCGGGGACAAGATGGCAGTGGCCGGGGCTAACTGGCGGACCAGCGCGCGTACCCAGATCATCTGGGGCATGGGTTACATCCACGCACGTTATGGCGACCCGTGGAGCGCGTGGCAGCACGAGTTGCGGTACGGCTGGTATTAACCGCGGTCCTCAGAAACGGGACATCAGGGACAGCACCATGCCGACCGGCTTGCGCTCGACCAGGGCCGCGAACGGCAGCTCGCTGCGGCAGAACCGGGCGAAGGCGTGCCAGCCTTTCGGCGACGCGAGGCCGGTGTGGAACGCACCAGGGTGCCTGCTGAACGCGGTCAGCAGGCGGCGCCCGGCGTCCATCTCGGGCACCAGCGCCTGCCCGACCGCGGCCGGATAGGCGTCCAGCGCCCGGTCCAGGCGCACGGGATCCGGGGCGGCGGCCGCGTCGGCGGCAGCCATCCCGGCCATCGTCCCGGACCGCAGCGCGAAGCTGATTCCTTCCCGGGTCCAGGGCTCGAGCAGGCCCGCGGCGTCACCCGCGACCAGCACCCGCCCCCGGCGCAGCGGAGAGCTGTCCGCGCGGCAGTGGGTGAGGTGCCCCGAGTCCCGGGCCGGGGGGAAGCCCGCCAGTCCCAGCCGGCCGGTGAACTCGCGCAGGTAACGGCGGGTGCCGTCGCCCTGGCCCCGGGCCGCGATGACCCCCACGGTGAGCAGGTCCCCCTTGGGGAACACCCAGCCGTACGAGCCGGGCATCGGCCCCCAGTCCAGCAGCACCCGTTCCCGCCACTGGGCCGCGACCGGCGCAGGCACCGGGATCTCCAGCTCCAGGCCGAGATCGACCTGCTGGAACCGCACGCCCGCGTACCGGGAGCTGACCCCCGACGACCCGTCGGCGCCGACCAGCACCCGGGCCCGGACGCTCGTGCCATCCGCCAGCCGGGCGCAGGCCAGCCCGCCGTCCTCACTGATGCCGCGCACCATGGCCCGCTGGCGCAGCGTCACGCCCGCGTCGGCCGCCGCTTTACGCAGCTCGTCGTCGAACTCCTCCCGGGACACCATGGCCAGCAGCGGCGCGTCGTCGCGCCGGGTGAACTCACGCCGGCCATTCAGGCTGGCGGTAATGGTGTGGATACGGTCCCGCGCGGGCACCTGCATGTGCCGGGCCGCGGCCGCGAGCGAGGTCCCGATCAGGCCGCCGCCGCACGTCTTGTACCGGGGATGCTCGGCCCGCTCGATCACAACCGTCCGGGCCCCGGCTGCCGCCGCGGCCAGGGCGGCAGTGAGGCCGGCTGGTCCCGCGCCCACCACCGCGACGTCC
Source organism: Actinomycetes bacterium (assembly GCA_025964635.1). Classification (GTDB taxonomy): domain Bacteria; phylum Actinomycetota; class Actinomycetes; order Streptosporangiales; family Streptosporangiaceae; genus RYN-230. The sequence goes on from JAOPYP010000298.1 coordinate 2,675, forward strand.
CAATCCGCCAGTTCCGCCACCCTGGCAGGGTAACGGAGGGCCCGCGGTGACCTGGTGATCGCGCGGCCGGCCCAGAGCGGCGCGGCGGGGGCGGAATGTCGTTGCGGAAGGCCTTAGGGGGTAGCAGGATGTGCCGGATGACATGGACCGCGCCTGAGGTGACCCGCACCGATCCACCCAACCTTGCCGGTGAGCGCGAGGCGCTGGACGGCTGGCTGGACTTCCACCGCAGCACGCTCCTGATGAAATGCCAGGGGCTGACCGCCGAGCAACTCGCCCGCCGGGCCGTCCCGCCGTCGGAGCTGTCCCTGCTGGGACTGGTCCGGCACATGGCCGAGGTGGAGCAGGCCTGGTTCCGGCTGCGCTTCGCAGGCGACACCGGGCTGGACTACCTCTACTGCAGCGACGAGTACCCGGACGGGGACTTCGACCTCGCCAGGGCGGACGGCGCCGAGGCCGATCTCGCGGCCTTCACCCGGGAATGTGAGCTGGCCCGGGCGGTTGCCGCCGGCCGGTCCCTGGACGAGACGTTCGTGCACCACCGGCGCGGCACCACGATGGACCTGCGCTGGGTCTACGTGCACATGATCGAGGAGTACGCCCGGCACAACGGTCACGCCGACATCCTGCGCGAGCAGATCGACGGCGTGACCGGGGACTAGCGGCGGGCCGCGGCGCCAGCCGATCCGGCCAGGGCCTGCAGCGGCTGGTCCGGGAGGGCCTGGTCCGGCAGGGCCGGGTCGGGAAGGGGCTGGCCCGGCAGCGGCCGGTCCGGTGAGGGATCCCACGGCTGGTGGGTGCGGCTCATCAGCGGCGAGGAGATCATGAAGTCCGCGGTCGCCCGGTTGCACGCGACCGGGATGTTGCACACGACCGCCACCCGGAGCAGCGCCTTGACGTCGGGGTCGTGCGGGTGCGGCTCCAGCGGGTCCCAGAAGAAGACGAGCAGGTCAATCTCGCCTTCGGCGATGCGGGCGCCGATCTGCTGGTCGCCGCCGAACGGCCCGCTGCGGAAGCAGGTGACCGGCAGGCCGAGCTGGTCCTGCAGCAGGCGGCCGGTGGTCGCGGTCGCGAAGAGCTGGTGGCGGCCGAGCAGGGGCAGGTTGTACTCAGCCCACTCCAGCATGTCCTGCTTCTTGTTGTCGTGTGCGATCAGGGCGATCCGGCGCCCGGTGTGCGTGTGCGTGGGCATGTCGGTAGCCACAGGTGGGTTCCTCTCGGGGTCTGGCGTGTCCGGTCAGCAGGCTCGTGGCCGCTTCGTCGCGCCCGGCCGGTGGCCCGGGCACGGTAACGCCCAGGCTCCGCCGCGGCCCCGGGGATGCACATCATGATCGTGCGCGTCTCATCGCCGAGCGGGCCGCTCCGGCTCATCAGAGGTAACCCCGGCCGCCCCCGATGTCATTCCGGGGCCGGCTGGTACCGCGCCCGGCTACCGGGTCTCGTGCGCGGCCGGGGCGCCCACGTGCGTCTCGAGCCACCTGCTCAGCGGCCGGGTCGTACGCAGGAAGCCGGCCACCCGGTCCCGCGCCGCCGCGGTCTCCAGCCAGGGCTCGACCGGCCACTGGCGCCAGGCCACGACGCCTTTGTACCGGAGCAGGCCGATGCGCGGGTGATCGGCCGGGTAGCCGCGGGGAGCCGTCTTCAGCACGTCGCGTCCGGAGACGCCGATATCGTGCTGCCCGATCCCGTCGATGATCCGCTCAAGCTCGGGGCCGGGCAGGTCGCTCACGACCGCCCGGCGGTAGCGGTCGAGCTGGCTGGGGGACATCCCGTACATCCCGTCCCCGGTGGCCAGCCCCTCGGCGGACAGCTGAATGTAGCCGGTGCCGATCACGGCGCCGATGTGCGTCTTGTACGGGGACTTGTCCGCGCTGAACCGGACATCCCGGTAGGGGCGGAAGATCTTGGCCTCGCCGAACTCCGCGGCCATGTCCTCGAGCAGTCCGGTCATCGGGCGGAGCACCGCGTCCTCGTAGACCGCCTTGTGCGCGGTCCAGTAGGCCTTGGAGTTGTCGGCCGCGAGGCCCTCGTAGAACTCCAGGGCTTCTTCCGGCCACCCGTCGAACGGCATCCCCCGGGCCCTCCCGTCCGTTGCCCGGCGCGCCAGTCGGGGCGCCGGTCCCCTCACGATAGGCCCGCCGCCCGCGCGGCGGCGGCCCCATGACAGGTGTCATGGGCGCGTCGTGACACGGAACTCTTGGGGGCCGCCGGCGCCGATGCCACGATGGCCGCATGACAGTAACGAACATGGCGGACGAACGGGGGCGCCGGCCGGCCGCGGGGAGCCAGCCGGCCGCCGTCGCCCTGCGCGGGGTACGCAAGAACTTCGGCTCGGTCCAGGCGGTGAAGGACATCGACCTGGACATCTCGTCCGGGGAGATTGTCGCGTTCCTCGGGCCCAACGGCGCGGGGAAGACCTCGACCATCGACATCATCCTGGGGCTGTCCCAGCCCACCGCAGGCACGGCGGAAGTCTTCGGGATGCAGCCACGGCAGGCCATCGCGCGCGGCCTCGTCTCCGCGGTGATGCAGACCGGCGGACTGCTCAAGGAATTCACCGTGCGGGAGACCGCGGAGTACACCGCGAGCCTGTTCGTGCGGCCGAGGCCGGTCGACGAGGCGCTGGCGCGGGCAGGCATCAGCGGCATCGCCGACCGCCGGGTCGGCAAGTGCTCCGGCGGTGAGCAGCAGCGGCTGCGCTTCGCCATGGCCCTGCTGTCCGACCCGGAACTGCTGATCCTGGACGAGCCGACCACGGGCATGGATGTCGAGGGCCGGCGCGGCTTCTGGGGGGCGATCCGGCAGGACACGGCCCGCGGGCGGACCGTGCTGTTCGCTACGCACTACCTGGAGGAGGCCGATGCCTACGCCGACCGGATCATCTTGCTGCGGCAGGGCAAGATCGTCGCAGACGGCACTTCGTCAGAGGTCAAGGCGATGGCGGCGGGGCGGACGGTCCGCGCCACGCTGCCCCACCCCGACCAGGCCCGGCTGAGCGCGATCCCCGGCGCGGACAGCGTCGAGGTGCGGGGCGACACCGTGCTGATCCACTCGACCGACAGCGACGCGGTGGCCAGGTACCTGCTGACCAGCACCCCGGCCCGGGACCTGGAGATCAACACCCGCGGCCTGGAGGACGCATTCATCGCCCTGACCAGTGACGACAGTGACACCCCCGGAGGATCACGATGACCACCCAGTCAGTTCCGGCACCCGCCGCCCTGAACAGGGAAGCGCCACGCCTGGGCGGCTTCAACCTGACCGTGCTCAGGCTGGAGATCCGCCGCCTGCTGCGCAACCGGCGCACGGTCATCTTCGCGGTGATCTTCCCGGTCGTGTTCTTCCTGGCCTTCGGGCTGAACAGCGCCTACGCGAACCAGCGGTACGGGCACGGCAACGTGTCGGCGTTCGTCATGATCAGCATGGCGCTGTACGGGGCCGTCCTGGCCACGACCAGCGGTGGGGCCATGGTCTCGATCGAGCGGGCCGCGGGCTGGAGCCGCCAGCTCCGGCTGACCCCCCTCTCCCCCGTGGCGTACATCGTGATCAAGATGCTGACCGCGATGGTCCTCGGTCTCGCGTCGGTCGTCGTCGTCTACGCCGTGGGGGCCCTGACGGGGAAGCCCTCGATGCCGGGGTACCTCTGGGTCGTCACCGCGCTCAGCGTCTGGGTGGGCTCGCTGGTGTTCGCCGCCTTCGGCCTGTTCATGGGCTACCTGCTGCCGACCGAGAACGTCATGCAGTTCCTGGGCCTCGGGCTGGCCCTGCTGTCCTTCGCGGGCGGCCTGTTCATCCCGCTGAGCCAGTTCCCGCAGATCTACCAGGACATCGCCGAGTTCACCCCGCTCTACGGGCTCAACCAGCTCGTGCACGCGCCGCTGATCGGCGTCGGCGTCCATCTGGCCTGGGCGGCGAACGCGGTGATCTGGCTGGCCATCTTCGCCGGGGGCGCCGTCTGGAGGTTCCGCAAGGACACCGCCAGGGTCTGAGCCCTGGGTCTGAGCCCGGGATCCGGGTACCGGTCGGGGGCCGGCGCCCGGATCCCGTTGCCGGACCCGGGCCCGGGCATGGAACCGCCCGCGGGCCGCCGCAGTTCGTTCTGCACCGGCCCGCGGGCGGGCTTGGTTGGGGGGGCGGGACCACTGACCTGGGCCAGCTGGACTGGGCCAGCTGGACTGGGCTAACTGGACGGGGCTAACTGACGAGGCACCCGCTGCTCTGGCCGGTCTTCGGGAACGCCCGGGCCAGGGCCTGGGCGATCAGCCGGCCGCGGGCCGCGTACCCGGCCGAGGTGAAGTGGATGCCGTCGGAGATGTACCACTTGGTCTTGGCCAGGGCCGCCCAGTCGAAGACCCGCATGTTCGGGTACTTGGCGCAGGCCTTGACCAGGGTGTTGTCCCAGGTCAGCATGTTGGCCTCGGAGTAGGGGCCGCCGGCCAGGAGGGACCGGAGATTGATCCACATCACCGGCTGCCCATGCGCGGCCGCCATTATCCGCTGGATCCGGGTCATCAGGCCCACGTTGGAACCCACGGCCACGTCCGCGGTGTCGTTGGTGCCGAGCGCCATCACCCAGCAGCCGCGGAACCCGCCCCGGTAGATCGACTGCACCGCGTCGAAGCCGTTGACCTGGCCCGGCAGGACCTCCACCACGGAGCGGGCCCCGGAGATGTCCCACCGGACGCTGCCGACCCCGACGTCGTGGTACTGCGCGGCCAGCCGCTCCCTCGGCTTGGGCAGGTACGCCGGCGAGACCAGGCCTTCGGAGGTGGAGTCACCGATGTGCGTGACCGCGTGGCAGGAGGTACGCAGCGAGGCCGCGGGGGTGGACGCGCTGCCGGAGGACGCCGCACCGGCCGCCTTGGCGCCCTGCTTCGACGCGCCGGCCGGGCCGGCCCCGCTCGTGGCGGAGCCGCCGGAACTCGAGCCACCCGAACTGCTGGAGCCGGGGGTGCCCGAGCCGCCCTGGCCCGCGCCGCCGGGCGGCGGCAGGACGCTTCCGGCCGCCAGGGTGCCAGTGGCCGAGTTGCTCGCGCTGGGCACCCGCACCGCACCGCTCAGCCCGGCGCAGGCCAGGGCGACCACCATGGCCCCACCGGTGACCGCGGCCCAGCTGCTGACCCCGGCCGAGGGCGCCTGCCAGGCGGTGCGCGACCGCATCCGCTTCCAGGCCCGCCCCAGCGCGCCACGGCGGATTGGCTCCTCCACGAAACGCCACGACAGCGCGGCAATCCCGATGCTCGCACCCACCTGCAGCGCGGCCCGCGGCAAATTTTCGGCGGAATTGGCCGGGGACGTCAGGATGATCACCGGGTAATGCCACAGATAGATGCCGTAGGAACGGACACCGATCCACCGCAACGGCTTCCAGCCCAGGGCCGCGCCGACCAGGCTGCCGGGACACGCGGCCGCGGCCACCACCCCGGCCGTGGCCACCGAGAGCAGCACCAGCCCACCCTGGTAGGTGAACGCCGAGTACTGGCCCACCCGCCAGATCATCAGGCCGATCACGGCCAGCCCGGCGAACCCCGCCCCGTCCATCACGACCCGCGTCCACAGCGCGGTCCGGGCGGTGCGGCGGCTAGGCCAGACCATGGCCAGCGCCGCCCCGATCAGCAGGCCGCAGGCGCGGGTGTCGGAGCCCTCGTAGATCCTGGTCGGGTCGTAGCCGGGGTGGTAGAGCATGAGCATCCCCACGGCCGACCCGGCGGCCAGCGCCAGGGTGGGCAGCGCCAGCCAGCGCACCGCGGTCGCCCGCCGGCCACGCAGGAAGTACACGCCCACCAGCAGGAGCCAGGGCCAGACCAGGTAAAACTGCTCCTCCACGGCCAGGGACCAGAGGTGGTCGAACGGGCCGGGTGGCGCGAACCTCGCGAAGTAGGAGTTGTGCGTGTAGATGTAGTACCAGTTGCTGGAGTACGTCGCGGCGCCGCCCACGGCCCCCCGCAGGCTGGCCAGCCGGGACGGGCTCACCACCGTGACCCACGCGGTGACTATGGCCAGCATCACGAACACGGCCGGGAGCAGCCGCCGGGCCCGCCGGAGCCAGAAGTCGCCCAGGTTCAGCCCGCCCGATCGGGCCCACTGGCCGAGCAGCAGATCGGTAATCAGGTAACCGCTCAGCGTGAAGAACACGCCCACGCCCAGCAGGCCCCCGGGCGCCCAGCCGAACTGCTCGTGATAGGCAATGACAGCGAGCACGGCCAGCGCGCGCAGCCCGTCGAGTCCGGGCATGTAGCGCTGACTGGAGCGGACTGGTTCCGGCATGGTTTCCCCCCGTGCCGCGAACCGCCCCGTCCGGCTCTCCCTGTCCGGCAAGGTCGTGCTTGTGCGCGGCAGGAAAAGCACTACCCAGAGCTACGTTCTGATTACACGTAGTAGTCACAAAGGACTTGACTATCACCCTCAACGGGCGATGCGTAATGTCCGGGCATTGGCTCAGATAACCCAGGAACGGCTGCTTTAAAGGACGGGCCGACGGCTGGCGCGGCCGGGGCATAGGGTCACCGCGGCCGGGGGCGGACGGCCGGCGCCGGGGTGGTCAGTGGATGACGCAGCTGGTGCTGGACCCGGAACGGGGAAAGGCCCGGGCCAGCGCACGGGCGATCAGGTGGGCCCGGGCCGCGTACCCGGCCGAGGTGTAGTGGATCCCGTCCGAGATGAACCAGCCATCCTGCGCGGCCGAGGCCCAGTCGAAGATCCGCAGGTTCGGGTACTGGTGACAGGCTTGCCGCAGCGTGTCGTTCCAGATCTGCATGTTCGCCTCGGACCAGGGGCCGGACGGGTCGAGGGTCTTCACGTTGACCCACATCACCGGCGCCCCGTGCGCGACCGACATCAGCTCCTGGATGCGGGCCATCCGGCCGGCACTCGAGCCGACCGACACGTTCGCGGTGTCGTTGGTGCCGAGAGCGATCACCCAGCAGCCCCGGAACCCGCGGCTGGCCATGTTCCGGGCCGTGCCGTAGCCGTTGACCTGGCCCGGCATCTCCTCCACCATCGAGCGACCGCCAGAGGCGTCGATCCAGCTGTGCCTGACCCCGACGTCCCGGTACTGGGCCGCGAGGCGCTGAGCCGGATTGGGCAGGTCGAGCGGCGAGACCAGGCCCACCGAGGTGGAGTCGCCAATGTGAGCCACAGAACGGCAGGACGTGCCCGACGTATTGGCCGCGGCGGCTCCGGCCGGGACGGTCCCATGGCTGGCAGCCCCGTGGCTGGCAGCCCCGTGGCTGGCAGCCCCGTGGTTGGCAGCGGAGTGGCTGACGGCCTGGGACGGTCCCCGGCTGCTGGTACCGCTCTCGCTGCTCCGCGGCTTGGTGCTCCGCGGCTTGGTGCGGGCGGACTTGGCGCCCGGCCGGGTGCCGCCCGAACCGGAGGTGCCCGAGCTGGCGGCCGCCGGGGCGCTGGGCGCCCGGGATCCTGACCCGGCGGGCTGGGCCCCAGCCGGCCCGGAGCCGCCGACGGCACCAGCAGCACCGGCGGCGGCCGTCGCAGAGACACGGGTTCCCGGGCCCGGCGCCGTGAAGGCACCTGCCGCCCCGAAGCCAAGGAGCACCGCCAGGACGGCCGCGAGCGTCCCGGCGGCCGCGACCCCGCCGCGCGTTCCGCTCAGTTTCTGGAGCCATCGCGAGAATCGGACACGAGAGTACATTCGGCCGACACTACCCAAGAGAATCACCCACTTGGGCACAAACAGCATTTAACATACACACCAAGAACTAAAAGATCGTTTTCGGGCATGGATCTCTGGTGGCCGCACCTGCCGGTACCGGTGGGCAGGGCAGGGGACGCGGCCGGGAGACGCCTAGAGTGCGCGCTCGAAGCGGACGAGATCGCGGCCGGGGCCGTCGTAGCCGGCGATGGGCCCGGTGACGGAGAAACCCATCGCGCGGTGGAAGGCGATGGAGCCGCTGTTGACCGGGGCGGTGACCGCCGAGACCATCGTCCGGCCGTCGGCCCGGGCCAGCGCGAAGAACCCGGTGTACAGCTGCTGGGCCAGCCCCTGGCGGCGGGCCTGCGGGGCCACGCCGGCGAAGTGGATGTAGGCCTGCCGCGGGTCAGCGGGCGACAAGATCCCGACCAGGAAGGCCAGCAGCCCGCCGGGACCGTCGATTATCAGGCTGGTGCGGTGAAAGTGATCCAGGAACAGCCGGGGCAGCGAACCCAGGACCGGGCGGCCCCACCAGTCATCGACAGCCGCGGCGATGGCCGGGTAGTCGCTGGCGCGGGCCGCGCGGGGATGCTGCTCAGTCACCCGGCTTGCGATTGCGGTTGCGGTCGTTCCGCCGCAGGGTCACGAGCACGACCACGATAAAGACGAACAGGGCCCCCGCTATCACGTAGTTAGCCACGTCGCCCCCTTGTCCGCATGCTCCGCATCCTAGCAATCAGCGCAAATCAGCCGGCTGGCCTGCTGGCGAGGCCCACATCCCGGTCACCTCCAGCAGCGGTGTCACGCACGGCGGTCCCGCGGCGACGCTCACCCGGGGCACGCCGGCCGCACCCACGCTGACGATCATGGCAGAGCGGGTGCCGTAGCGCTCGGTATGCACGCAGGCGGCTGACAGCTCGGCCGGCCGGGCCAGGCCGCCCGGACCCGCGGGCTGCGGCCCGGCGGCGGGCTGGTGGTCCCGGAGCACCCCGGCCAGCCCGGCTTCGATCCGCGCGGCTCCGGCCGCATCTCCGCGCGCCTGCTCCTCCACGGCGGAGACCAGGCCGGCCACCCGCTGCTGCTTGGCGGACGGCTGCCGCAGCGGCGCGTTCTCCAGCACATAGTTCCCCGGCCGGAGTTCCTCCACCCGGGCCCGGTCCCCGCCGCTCAGGTCCACCGAGAAGAGCGCGTGCCGGTCACCCACCAGCATCCAGCACGGGTTGTAGGCGGCGGGATCGAGCCGGGCGCACACCTCGGTCACGGCCGTCCTGGCGTCCGGGTAACCGGCGAAAGCCAGCGGCAGTTCGCCCCGGGACCGTTTGGCCGGGTCCCGGGACGTGGCCGGCTGGTTGGTCAGGCCGGCCACCACCCCGTGCTCGCTGACCGCCAGCCAGGTCCCGCCGGCCAGCTCATCCCGGCCGCCCAGGATCCGCGGCGGCCCGCCGCGGAGCACGGTGACCGGGTCGGCCGGCCGCTGATACAGCTCGTCCCGGTTCGCCGCGATCAGCAGCGGCACGCCGGGCACGGTCCCGGACAGCGCGATGAGCAAGCACACAGCTGTGACGTTACCTCGGGCGAACACGCCAACCGCCAGGGGCCAAAGGGCGTCATACCAGTCACGCGGCTCACGGAGCCGCCCGGGCAGAAAGAACCTCTTGATGACCTCAGCTACACCCACGCTCCGGCGAATGCTGGCCGGGGCGGCGCTCGCCTGCGCCGCGGCGCTCGCCGCCGGCTGCGGGAGCGGCGGCAGCCCCGCTGCCGCGCCCACCAAGACGATCACCGTCCAAGCCACCCCCGCCGCCTCGGCCAGCAGCGCGGCGGCCACCCCGGGTACCCCGGCCACGGGCGCGGCCAGCCCGACCGCGGCTGCCGCGCCGCCCTGCCCGACGCGTTCTCTCGGCCTGAAGCTGGGGCTGGCCCAGGGCGCCGCGGGCAGCACGTTCCAGGTCATCGACTTCACGAACATCTCTCAGAGCACGTGCACGCTGTACGGCTACCCCGGCGTGTCCCTCGGGAGCGGAAAACCCGTCAAGCAGATCGGCCTGGCTGCCGCCGAGAGTCACGCCACCCAGCGGAAGCTGGTCACGCTCACCCCCGGGGCGGTCGCCAGCGCGGTGCTCCAGATCGTGCACGCGGCCAATTTCCCCGCCGCCAAGTGCCACCTGGTCACCGCGGGCTACCTGCAGATCTACCCGCCGAACCAGACCACGCCGGCGTATCTGCGGTACTCCTCGCAGACCTGCGCCAAGCCGGTCCAGGTCCTGACCGTCAGCGTGGTGCGGGCCGGATCCGGGGGCCAGTAACCCCTCCGGCCCAGCCGCATCGGCGGCGGCCCGCACATCCCGGTCGCGGTGCTGTTCCGGGCCGCCCGCTGGTGAGCCATACTGCAGACATGGTCGACCGCAACGTGCTGGGCGGGGAGCTGGAGCCGTGTGGCAGCGACCCGGTCACGGGGTTCTACCGGGACGGGTGCTGCAACACGGGGCCGGAGGACCGGGGCAGCCACACCATCTGCGCGGTCGTGACCGCCGAGTTCCTGGAGCATCAGCGCCGCATCGGCAATGACCTCAGCACCCCCGTGCCGGATTACCGGTTTCCCGGCCTGGTCCCCGGGGACCGCTGGTGCGTGACCGCGGCCAACTGGCTGCGGGCCGATCAGGACGGGGCGGCGTCGCCGGTGGTGCTCGCCTCGACCCACGAGCGGGCCCTGGAGATCGTCCCGCTGGAGGCGCTCCAGCAGCATTCCGTCGACGTCCCCGCCCACCCCGGCGCGCTGGAGGAGTGAGAACCGCGGCCGCCGTGGCCGCGCGGCCGCCGACCGGCCGGTGAGTTCCGGCCCGCCCCGTGGTCTGAAAGGTCATGGGGATGCCTGGATGCGAGGACGGGACGGCTGGCCGCGCCGGGTGCGCTGGTGCGGGGCTGTGGTGGGCCGAGCACGGCTCGGGTGAGCCGCTGGTGCTGCTGCACGGCGGGCTGGCCGACGCACGGTACTTCTCCCGGACCGTGCCCGCGCTCGCCGAGCGGTTCCACGTCTACACCCCGGACGCCCGGGGTCATGGGCATACCCCTGACGGGCCCGGGCCGATCACCCCCGACCTGCTCATGCACGACACCGTGGCCTTCCTGACCAGCGTGGTGGGTGGCCCGGCGCACCTGGCCGGGCACAGCATGGGCGCCTGCACCGCACTGCAGGTCGCGCTGCGCCACCCGGGCCTGGTCCGGCGGCTGATCCTGGTCAGCGCGAGCATCCGGCCGCTGCGGCCGCGGGACCCCGACTCGCCCTGGCCCGGCCTGGACGAGCTGGTCAGGTTTCTCGGGCCGGGCTACGGGGAGGTGTCGCCCGACGGGGAAGCACACTTTCCCGTCGTGGCCAGCAAGATCGTGACCATGCTCACCGGGGCGCCCGTGCTGGCCCAGGACGACCTCGGCGGCATCAGCAGCCGCACCCTGCTGATGGCCGGCGACGAGGACGCTGTTTCCCTGGACGACACCGTGGCCCTGTACGACGGGATTCCGGACGCCGAGCTCGCCATCGTGCCCGGAACCTCACATTTCCTGCTCCGGGAGAAGCCGGACCTGTGCAACGCGATCATGCTGGACTTCCTGACCGGCGCGCCCGTTCCCGCCGTCTCCCCGGTGCGGCGCGCCAGGGCCCGGAGCAGCAGGCTACGTTGATGCCTGCGGCCGATGGCTGATCCCGCCCGCTGACTCGGTGACCACTGGAGGACTGAGCAGATGCCGACCACTCCCCTTCGCCAGCGCCCGGCCTGGAAGGCACTGGAACAGCACCACCACGAGATCGGCGGGCGGCACCTGCGCGAGCTGTTCGCGGCGGACCCCGGGCGCGGGGAACGGCTGGCCGCGGAGGCCGAGGGCCTGTACCTCGACTACTCCAAGAACCGGGTGACGGACGAGACCCTGGCCCTGCTCCTCCAGCTGGCCCAGGAGTCCCAGGTGGAGGAGCGCCGGGACGCGATGATGCGCGGTGAGCTGATCAACGTGTCGGAGCACCGGGCCGTCCTGCACGTCGCGCTGCGGATGCCTAAGGGCAGCTCGCTGGTAGTCGACGGGGTGGACGTGGTGGCCCAGGTCCACGAGGTGCTGGACCGGATGGCGGCGTTCGCGGACCGGATCCGCTCCGGGGAATGGAAGGGCTACACGGGCAAGCGGGTCCGGAACATCGTGAACGTCGGCATCGGCGGTTCGGATCTCGGCCCGGTCATGGCCTACGAGGCACTGCGCTACTACTCCCAGCGCGACCTGACGTTCCGTTTCGTGTCGAACGTGGACTCGACCGATTTCGCCGAGGCGACCCGGGATCTGTCGGCCGAGGAGACGCTGTTCATCATCTCCTCCAAGACCTTCAGCACCCTGGAGACGCTGACCAACGCCCGGTCCGCCCGCGACTGGGTGGTGCGCCAGCTGGGCAGCCAGGACGCGGTGGCCAGGCACTTCGTCGCGGTCTCGACCAACGAGGAGCGCGTCGCGGAGTTCGGCATCGATCCCGCGAACATGTTCGGCTTCTGGGACTGGGTCGGCGGCCGGTACTCGATGGACTCCGCCATCGGGCTGTCCACCATGGTGGCCATCGGGCCCGGGCAGTTCGGCGAGATGCTGGCCGGCTTCCACGCGATGGACGAGCACTTCAAGACCGCCCCCCTTAACTCAAATCTTCCGGTCCTGATGGGGCTGCTCGCGGTCTGGTATGGCGACTTCTTCGACGCGCAGACCTACGGCGTGATGCCGTACGAGCAGTACCTGAAGCGGTTCCCGGCCTACCTGCAGCAGCTGACCATGGAGTCCAACGGCAAGAGCGTCACGCTGGAGGGCACCCCCGTGGACTACCAGACCGGCGCGGTCTTCTGGGGCGAGCCCGGCACCAACGGTCAGCACAGCTTCTACCAGCTGATCCATCAGGGCACGAAGCTGATCCCGCTCGACCTGGTCGGCTTCGGGAAGACGCTCAACCCGCTCAGCGACCACCACGACATCCTGACCTCGAACGTGTTCGCGCAGGCCCAGGCGCTGGCCTTCGGCAAGACCGAGGAAGAGGTCCTGGCCGAGGGGACCCCGCCGGACGTGGCGCCGCACCGGGTCATGCCCGGGAACCGGCCGACCAACGTGCTGCTGGCCGAGGTGCTCACCCCCAGGCTGCTCGGCACGCTGGTCGCGCTGTACGAGCACAGCGTCTTCACCCAGGGCACGATCTGGAATATCGACTCCTTCGACCAGTGGGGCGTGGAGCTGGGCAAGGTGCTGGCCCTGCAGATCCTGCCCGAGCTGGAGGGCGAGGACGAGCCCCAGCCCAGCCATGATTCATCCACCAACGCCCTGATCCGGCGGTACCGCAGCCTGAAGAGGTAGCCGCCCGGCCCACGGCAGGAAAGCCCGATTGACGGCAGGAAAGCAGAGCGGAGAACAGACATGACGACCGACAAGCCGATGCAGCTGGGCATGATCGGCCTGGGCCGGATGGGCGCGAATCTGGTCCGCCGGCTGATGCGCGACGGCCATCACTGTGTCGTCTACGACCACACCGAGGCCCACGTCAAGCAGCTGGAGGACGAGGGGGCGGCCGGCGCGACCACCCTGCAGGCGTTCGTGGCCAGGCTGGAGAAGCCCCGGGCGGTGTGGATGATGCTGCCCGCCGCGGTCACCGGCCCGGTCCTCGATCAGCTGGCTGAGCTGCTCGAGCCGGACGACATCGTGATCGACGGCGGCAACACCTACTACCGGGACGACATCGACCGGGCGAAGCAGCTCCAGCCGAAGCAGCTGCACTACGTGGACGTCGGCACCTCCGGCGGGGTCTTCGGCCTGGAGCGAGGCTTCTGCCTGATGATCGGCGGCGAGGACGGGCCGGTGGAGCACCTGGACCCGATCTTCCGCAGCATCGCCCCGGGCGCCGGGACCGCGGATCCCACCCCCAGCCGGACCCGGACCGGTACCGCCCAGGACGGGTACCTGCACTGCGGGCCCAGCGGCTCGGGGCACTTCGTCAAGATGGTCCACAACGGGATCGAGTACGGCATGATGGCCGCAATCGCCGAGGGGCTGTCCATCATCAAGCACGCCAACGTGGGCAAGGCCGAGATGCAGTCCGCAGACGCGGAGACCACGCCGCTGCGTGATCCCGAGTATTACCAGTACGACATCGACGTCGCCGAGGTGGCCGAGGTGTGGCGGCGCGGGTCGGTCGTCAGTTCCTGGCTGATGGACCTGACCGCGGACGCACTCGCCCGGTCCCCCAAGCTGGACAACTTCGGCGGGCACGTCTCGGACTCCGGTGAAGGCCGCTGGACCGTGATCGCCTCGATTGACGAGGGAGTGCCCGCGCCGGTCATCACCGCCGCGCTGATCGAGCGGTTCGAGTCGCGCGGCCTCGGGGAGTTCAGCCACAAGCTGCTGTCCGCGCTGCGCAGCGAGTTCGGCGGGCACGCGGAGAAGGCATCGGGCAACTCCGGCGCCAAGCCAGTCGACTGACCAGTACGGTGCGGTGGCCGGCCGGGGCCGGCTGACCATCTGGGCCTGCTGACCAGCTGGGCCTGCTGTCCGGCCGGGTCAGCTGAGAGGCCGGGTCAGCTGAGCGGCCGGGAGGGGACCGGGATGCGGGCCAGGTCACGGGCCAGCACGACCTCGCCGCCGAACGCGCTGGCCGCCTCGCCGGCCAGCCGCTGCCCGTCGTCAGGGCCGTAGCGCTGGGAGAAGTGCGTGAGCACCAGCAGCCGGGCGCCCGCCTGCGCGGCGATGCGGCCCGCCTGGCTGGCGGTCAGGTGCCCGTACTCCTGGGCCAGCGCAGCCTCGCTCTCCGCGAACGTGGACTCGCAGACGAGCATGTCGGCCTGGTCAGCCAGGGCGAATGCCGCATCGCACAGCCGGGTGTCCATGATGAACGCGAAGCGCTGGCCGCGTCTGGGCTCGCTCATTTCCTCGAGCGTGACCACGCGGCCGGGCCCCTCCAGGCTCCCCTCCCGCTGGAGCCGGCCGATGTCCGGCCCGGTGATGCCCAGCCTGGCGAGGCGGTCTGGCAGCATCCGCCGCCCATCCGGTTCCTCGAGCCGGTACCCGAAGGTGGGTGCGCTGTGCGAGAGCGGCCGCGCCTCGAGCCGGAACGACGGCGTGCTGGCCACCGTGCCGGCCTGGCCGACGGGACGCTCGCGGAGGTTGAGCACGTCACGGAACAGCGCCGCGTGGCGGAGCCGGTCGAACACGGCCTGGTTCTGTCCGGGGTAGTGCGCATCGACCATGTGCGGCACCTGGTCCAGGGACATCCGCTGCAGGACCCCCGGCAGGCCGAGGCAGTGGTCCCCGTGGAAGTGGGTGATGCAGATCCGCGTGATCTGACTCGCCGTCACCCCGGCGAACAGCATCTGCCGCTGGGTCCCCTCCCCCGGGTCGAACAGCAGCCCCTCGGTGTCCCAGCGCAGCAGGTAGCCGTTGTGGTTGCGGGCCCGGGTCGGCGCCTGGCTCGCCGTGCCGAGGACCACCAGCTCACGGTTGGACACGGCACCCGACCCTACGCCGCGCCGGGCGCGCTGCCCCCGCCGGGCGGTCAGCCCCCGCCCGGCGGGCTGCGCGTGATCCCGGCCAGCCCGAGGGTGTACAGGGCGAGCAGGGCGGCGGCCGCGGCGCGGACCAGCCAGCCGAACACCACCACGCCGGCCGCGGCCCCGGTGGCCGGAACGTCGCACTGGGCTGCCGAGCTGCTGTTCAGGTTGATGACCGGGAAGGCGAGCTCGATCGCGTAGCCGATCCGGGCCGGATTGGAGCACTCTCTCGCCGCGGCGGCAGCGGAACGCGTGGCCGTGGCCGGAGACCGCGGGGGCGGCGCGGCCGGCGAGGCGGACGGACTGGCCGAGGCCGACGGGGTCACCGGGGCCGAGGGGGTGGCCGCCGGAGCGGCCGCCACTGGAGTGGGAGCCGCCTGAGCGGGAGCCGCCGGAGCGGCCGCCGCCGGAGCAGCGGTGGAGGCGGGCGGGCTGGCGGTGGCCGCCGCCGTAGCCGGAGTCCCGGCGGCCGGCTCCGCCACGATGTACTTGTCCGGCCCGAGCCAGAACACGGCGATCAGCGCCGTGACGGTGAAGAGCCCGGCCAGCCACAGGAACGCGTAGAAGCAGTGGTAGCCGTAGCCGATCAGCCACTTCGCGCAGTGCTGGCCGAGAGTGCGCACGGGGCTGAGCGACCCGCGGTCGCGTACATCGTCCCGCTGGGCGACGAGGATCCGGCGGGCCAGGTCGTCGTACCCAGCCCCCCCGTACGCCGCGGCGAGCGCCTCATACGGCTGGGCCCGGTACTCGGCCGAGCATTCACGCAGCCACCAGAGCCACTGCCCGACGTGAGCCACGTGCGGACCGGGCGCCCGCCCGCCCCGGCGGGAAGTTCCCCGTCCGCCGGGCGGCCTGGGGTCCAGGCGATCCAGGTCGCCCAGGCCGGGCAGGCCGGTGTAGCTGAGCCCGTCCAGTTCCAGCAGGCCGTCCAGCCGGAACCCGTGGTGCTGGTCACCAAGCTGGAGGGTGCCGGTCCTGGTGCGGGTCAGGTTGAGCGCCACCGCGCGGGCTGTGCCGTCGGCGCCTGGGGCATCCCGGGCAGTACCGTCCGGTGGCTCGCCGACCGGGCTGACGAAGCGGCCCGCGCAGCGGAGTTCCCGGCCGACGCTGGCGTCGGTGAAGCTCACCGCGCCGGCCGGGCCGGTGCCAACCGCCACGAAGCCCTGGTCCAGGAGCACCTCCCCCTGGATCTGGGCGAAGTCCGCGATCAGGGCGGGACCGGTGGCGTTGGCCAGCGTGGATCCGCTCAGCGACAGCTGCCCGTTGATGGTGGCCGCGGCCAGGCAGACCGCGCCAGCGGGTCCGGCCCCTATTGCGGTCAGCCCGTTTCGGGCTACCTCGCACCCGGCCGCGTCGTTCTTCACGATCAGGTAGTCGGCCATGAGCGCGGGGCCGGTGTCGTTGCACAGGAACGCGTTGCGCATCGCCAGGCGGCCGCCGACCGTCGTGTTGCTCAGGCAGACCGCCCCCAGTGATCCGTTCCCGCCGGCCGGCTCGCAGTCGCACCCCCGCAGGATGGCCGTGATCGCGGTGAGCCCGGCGGGGCTGTGCTGCTCGATCTCGTCGCGGACCTGCTGCCCGGGCTGGCTGCCGGGGGCGTGCCCCCGCCGGACGTGCGCACCTTCGAGGGACAGCCGGCCGCTGACCGTGGCCCCACGGATCAGGATGGTCCCCCGGCGGCCCGCACCGGCCGCCTCGAACCGCCGGCCCGACGCGACGTCCGCGTCGAGCACCAGGTCACTGTGCACGGTGAGGCCATCGGCCAGCAGGGCAGGCCCGGTGTGGTTCGTCAGCCGGGCGCCGTTGAGCAGCAGATCGCCGCCGATGCTGGCTTCGGGGAGGCGGACGGCACCGGCCTCACCTTCCCCCTCGGCGCTGAAGTCCTGATCCAGCCGGGCCCCATCCCCGATCGCGATCAGGTCAGCCAGCAGAGCCGGCCCGGACTCGTTGACCAGGGTTGTGCCGCGCAGGGATAGCTGGCCGGTGACCGACGCCCCGGCCAGGCAGACCGCGCCCAGCGGGCCCGAACCGGTCGCGGTCAGCCCCTCCTGGCGGCTCTCGCACGCGCCGGCGTGGCCCTTGACGGTCAGGTTCTCGGCCATCAGCGCGGACATCGTGCCGGCCGCCAGCTGGGCGTGCCGCAGCACCAGGTTGCCCGCGATGGTGCTACCCGACAGGCAGACCGCGCCCACCGACCGGCGCCGGTGCGGCGGCGGGTCATCCCCAGCCCACGGGGGGCGGCCGGCGGCCGGTCCCGGGCCGCCGGAGCGAGCCGGCTCAGCTGGCTCAGCCGGGCCGGGCCCGGCCTCACCCGGACCGGACCTCACCTTCGCGCGTTCCAGTGAGAGCTGTCCGGAAATGGTGGCGCCGCGCAGCAGCACGGTGCCCTGCCAGCCGCCGCCGGACGCCCAGAAGTCCCGCCCGGATGCGGCGTCCCGGGCCAGGAGGAGGTCCCCCTGGACGATGAGGCCGTCGGCGGCCAGCGCCGGCCCGCTGCGGTTGGCCAGCCGCGCGCCACGCAGCATGAGGTTGCCGCTGACCCGGGCGCCGGACAGCTGGACGGCCGCCGCACCGGCCGAGTGGCCCGCCGCGTCGAGACCGTCCAGGAAGGCGCCGACGCAGGTGCCGCCACCACCGACGGACAGTCCGGGCGCGGTGAGGGCCGGACCGGAGCGGTTGGCCAGGCCGGTGCCGTCCAGCCTGAGTTCGCTGGTCACCTGGGCGCCGGCCAGCTGGATCAGGCCGTCCGGGCGGCGGCCGTCGAGTTCGCAGCCACGGATGCTGAGCGTGTCAACACGCGCCCGGTTCGCCACCACGGCGGGCAGGACGCACGTGTCCAGGAAAAGCCACGGCAGCCTGGCGTCAGCCAGGCTCAGGGGTTTCTCGAAGCGGCAGCCGGTGAAGCGCAGCCCGATAGCGGAGTTAACGCCGTCAAGGTTGAGCTCACCACGAATCCAGGCGCCGCAGATCACCACGCCGCGCGGGTCAATCAACTGGGGCGGATCGGGTTTATCCGCACCAGTGAGGATATTGCGGATGCTGCTCGCGTCGAGGGACCGGCTGCGGCCCAGGTCCCGGACCTGGTCCAGGCCAAGCGGGACAAGTTCGCGGCAATAATCCAGCCTCACACCATTTCCGGCATAGCGGATTAACGGATTGTTCCGTCCGGCTGCACGGAGGGGGGAACGCCGGCCCAGGAGGCTTAACATGAATTACACAATACCGTGGCCAGCTGACTGGCCGGTGGCAGTAAAGAATACTCGCCGGCTACTTATTGCCCAATAAGGGCGGCCACTCTCTTATTAATTCCGGCATTACGGTACTAACTGGCCGGTGACCCGGCGGCCCGCGTGCGGGCGGATGCCGCCGCCGTCACCTCCTGGGCCGCACGAGCGCTGCGGGACACACGGATCCGCTTCCCGCAGTCACGGGGCAGCCCGAGCCTGGCCGCCCCCTCCAGGACCCGGTGATCGCCACGTCACCCTGGGCCTGCGCGTGAAGCGTGCGGAGGTCATGCTGGCGTCCGTGGCCATCACGAGGCACGACCTTGAGCAGCGG
>JAOPYP010000302.1 GCA_025964635.1 Actinomycetes bacterium
GGGTGCGTCCCGCAGCGTGCCGTGTCCGATTGCATCGGCACCGCCTCATTGAACAGCATGATCGAATCTCCAGGAGAGCACATCATGACAGATGCCTTTGTACAGCAGTCCTTGCAGGCATCGCCACCTCCGGCCACCGCTGCGGACGTGATGCGGCCACCGCTGACGACGGTGGAACAGCAAGGTCACGTGGCTGCGGCCGCCTATCTGATGAAGCACGCGGGCGCGACCGCTCTGATG
This sequence comes from Actinomycetes bacterium, assembly GCA_025964635.1. GTDB lineage: Bacteria > Actinomycetota > Actinomycetes > Streptosporangiales > Streptosporangiaceae > RYN-230. Next base: position 241 of record JAOPYP010000302.1, read on the forward strand.
GTCCTGGACGCCCAGACCGATCAGCCGATTGGCATCATCACGGAGGCGGACATCGCCCATGCGGTCGCCGATGGAAAGGACGTGAACAGTGTCCGGATCTCTCAACTGATGACCATTCGCCCAACGGTCATCAAGACCACGACAAACGTCCGTGACGCGGCTGAGGTCATGGCGAGCGGCCATTTCCGGCACCTGCCGGTCGTCGGCGACGCTGGCCTGGTCGGAATCGTCGACATCACCGACGTGTGCCGCGCGTTGCTCGAACCCGACGTTTCCGGCACGCCCGAGAGCGTGGCGGGGCATTCCACGTGAAGGCCCCCCAGCTCGCCGGTGCCCGGCCTGGGGGCGGGCTGACCGCATCCGCAGTGACGCCAGGTCCCACTGCCGCGCGGCCGCAACAGACCCGCCGCGGTCAGCCTGCGGCTTGCTCCACAGCGCCGGAATAGCCGGGCAGCGGCGCCGATCCCCTACGCGGCCTGCGCGCGGCTTTCCATTAGTCCCGAGCCCAAGACTCTGCAGTCCGAGTCGGGCGCCACATCAAGTCGGAAGGATTCTCCCCATGCCCATGATTGACGCCTACGCTGCAGCCGGCACTTTCGCCGACAAGCACCAGCTGGCCGTGGATCTCGCTACCGCCGTCATGACGATCGAGCAGGTCCCGGACATCCCGATGTTCCGCAAGAACACCGCGGCATTCGTTCATGATCTGGATGCTGACTCTCTGGCCAATGTCGACGGCGACACCGGCTATGTCCGTGTTCAGGTCCTGACCAACTCCGGCGCGCTGGACCGCACCAAGCAGCTCGCGGTCGTCCGCCAGCTCACCGACATCATCGCAGCAGCCGCCGGCGACCCCACTCTCGCCGACCGGACCTGGGTATTGCTGACCGAAGCGCCCGAGGGCGGATGGGGCCTGGCCGGACACGCGAACACCAACGCCGAGCTCATCAGCGCCGCACGCGCCCAGATCGCAGAACTGAGCAAAAACTCGCCGCGCACATAGGCGCCATCCCGCCCGCCTCGCCCGGCGTGACAGCGATCGGAGACTCAGATCGTGGCAACTTGTCCGGCGCAGGCATGAAGATGGTGGCAGTGATACAACCCGCCGGTGAGGGGAGCGGGGCTCCGTGACCAAGGATTCCAGCCGCCCCGAGTGGCTGCAGCATGCGCGCTCGTACCTTCGCAGCGCCGACCCGGTGCTGGCGCGGCTGATCGACGACCGGCCGGCCTTCGACCCCCGGGCGTGGATGGCTCAGCTGCCGCCGATGGATCTGTACGGTGCCCTGCTGTTCCAGGTCACCGGCCAGCAGCTGTCCGTCGCAGCGACCCGCCGGACCGTTGCCCGCATCGAGGCGCTTTTCGACGGCCATCTCCCCTCCCCCGCCGAGCTGCTGAGAACCGATCCTGGCCAGCTCCGCGAGGCAGGGCTGTCGTGGCGGAAGATCGGCACGCTCCGCGACCTCGCTGTGCGGCTGTCGGACGGCCGGCTGAACGCCGACGTCTTGAGCGGCCTGCCAGACGATGAGCTCATGGCCGAGCTCACCGCGATCCCGGGGATAGGTCCCTGGACCGTGCAGGGCGCCCTCATTATCGCGCTCCAGCGAGAAGACGTCGTCCTGCCAGGCGACCTCGCGCTCCGTAAGGCCGTCCGGGTCGCCTATCAACTCGACCACCTCCCCGCCCAGCAGGAGATCCTCGCCATCGCCGAGAAATGGCGACCCTACCGCAGCCTGGCGACCAGCTACCTGTTTTCCGCCGCCTTCGAGAGGACCGGGACACCCCGGGCCGCCCCCCGCACGACGTAGCGCCTGCCGCTCTGGCGCACGGCAGGAACCGCGGCTGGCCGCGAGGGGTGGCGGCGCCCGGAACTTCCGGATCCTGCTCGGCAGGGAATCATGCCGCACCGGCCCAATTGCCTGAACCTCCGCATCGGTGTCATCCCCGATATGGCAGCCCAGGGTCACGATGCGCTGGCTCGGCCCGCGCGTTGAGCGGGCCGGCGGGCAAGACTCCCAGCACCTGCTGGAGCCCGGTGATCTCGATGAGCCGGCGGACGCACGGGGAGGTCCCGGCCACTCGCGTCCATCCGCCGAGCCGCAGTGCGTCCCGGCCGCTGGCCAGCAGGGCGTTTACACCGGAACAGTCGATGAACGTCACCCCGGTGAGGTCGATAGCCAGGTGCGCGCCATGCGCCCGCATGATGGAGCGCAGCTGCTCACGCAGGTAGGGCCCGGACTCAAGGTCAAGCTCTCCAGCGACTTCAACGGTGGGCAGGAGGGAACCGGGACGAATACGCCAAGAAAATTCCATAGCCATCCTCGTCAGGCCGATTTGAGAATGAGCGGCTCGGTTGTAGCCATCCCTCTGCAGGTGGTGCCCCCGCGGGCGTCCAGTGGTCCGTTGCTCGACGTTCGAGCGGGCGGCTTGGCGACTGGAATTCAGCCGTAAATCGGTGTGGCGTGGGGCGACTTCAGTCACTGATGTAGGCGTGGTCGCGGTCGGGGGCGGCAGCGGGGGGCAGCGCGCGGGCGCGGGTGGCCAGGCCGAGCGTGCGGGTGAGCAGCATGCCCAGGGCCATGAGGAGGAGGGTGTCGGTGATGGCGCCGGAAACGATGTGGTGCGCAGCCATCCAG
>JAOPYP010000330.1 GCA_025964635.1 Actinomycetes bacterium
AGCCGCCGTCCGGCTCCTGCCAGGGCAGGCCCGCGGGCCGCGCGTCCTCGCGGGCCAGCCCGGTGGCCGGGTCGGCCAGCGCGGCCACGTGAGCGGAGAGCCTCGGGTCCAGCCACGGCTCGCGCAGGTAGCCCGGGTAGATCGTCAGGCGCTCGCGCAGCGTCAGGCCGCCCGACACGGTCCGCTGGGCCAGCTCGTCGATCTGCGGCCAGGGCCGCTCCGGGTTGACGTGGTCGGGGGTGAGCGGCGACACGCCGCCCCAGTCGTCGATCCCGGCCCGAAGGATCAGCCCGTACTCCTCGCCGATCAGGTTCGGCGGGGCCTGGATGCGCGCGCCCGGCCCGAGGACCAGCCGGGTGACCGCGATGGTGGCGGCGAGGTCGTCGAGTCCGGCGTCCGGCACGCCGCGCATCCTGGTGTCCGGCTTGGCCCGGAAGTTCTGCACGATCACTTCCTGGATGCCGCCGTACTCACGGGCCACGCCGCGGATGGCGAAGATCGAGTCGGCCCGCTCGGCCAGCGTCTCGCCGATGCCGATCAGGATCCCGGTGGTGAACGGGACGCTGCTGCGGCCCGCGTCCTCCAGCACCCGCAGCCGGACCGCGGGGTCCTTGTCCGGGCTGCCGAAGTGCGGCCCGCCCCGCTCGGTAAACAGCCGCCGCGCCGTGGTCTCCAGCATCATGCCCATGGAGGGGGCGACCGGCTTGAGCCGCTGGAAGTCCTGCCAGCTCAGCACGCCCGGGTTCAGGTGCGGCAGCAGCCCGGTCTCCTCCAGCACCCGGATGGCCATGGCGCGGACGTAGGACAGCGTGTCGTCGTAGCCGTGCGCGTCCAGCCACTCCCGGGCCTGGGGCCAGCGGGCCTCCGGCCGGTCGCCCAGGGTGAACAGGGCTTCCTTGCAGCCGAGGGCGGCCCCGTCCGCGGCGATCCGCAGCACCTCGTCCGGGGACAGGTACGGGCTGTCGAGTCGCCCGGGCACGGTGACGAACGTGCAGTAGCCGCACCGGTCCCGGCACAGCCGGGTCAGCGGGATGAACACCTTGCGGGAGTACGTGATGACGCCGGGCCGTCCGGCGGCGGCCAGCCCGCTGTCCCGGGTCCGGGCCGCGTAGCTGAGCAGCTCGGTCAGCTGGTCACCGCGGGCGTGCAGGAGAACGGCCGCTTCGGCGGGGTCCAGGGTCTTGCCGTCCCGGGCCCGGGCCAGCGCCCGGCGCAGCGCGCTGGCCGTAGGCAGCATGTCGGTGGGCAGCGCGCTGGCCGCAGGCAGCGTGCCGGTGGGCAGCGCGCTGGCCGCAGGTTGCGGCTCTGACTCAGCCGGGGTGGGGGGACGACGGTGGGGGGCGGGCGTGTCAGCGCTCATCCTCCCCACCCTAGGTGGTGCCCGATCGGCTCTTCGGGCCGCCTGGCCCGGGCCAGGCCGCACCCGGGCGGCCCGCGCCCGGGTGACCCTTCGTGATCATGGGACTGGTGCCATTCTCCGGTCACCAACATGACCCCGCCAGTGCTCCTGGCGGAGACGCACCTCAGCAAGAACGGGGTCGAACTACCTGTTCGGGGGTACGGCCGGTCCCTCGCTCAGCGAACCTTGTACGGTGCGGGGTGTCCGCTCTCACAGGCGGATCCCGTCAGTATCCCCGCCGCCCGGGGAGCGGCCGCCCGGGGGCTCAGAACGAGCGGTAGTCGCGGATGGACATCCGGGGGCCGCGCCGCGGCGGGCGGATCCCGCCCAGCTCTACCAGCCGGGCGGCCCGGTGCCGGTGCCCGGCGTACGGCGCGAGCAGCTCCAGCATGCCGGCGTCGTCCACCACCCGCCCGGCCAGCGCCCAGCCCACGGCCGAGGGCAGGTGATAGTCGCCCACAGACACCGCGTCCGCGTCCCCGCAGGCGCGCTGCCGCACTTCGGCCGAGGTCCAGACGCCGATCCCGGGCAGGGACCGTAGCCGGCGGTCCGCCGCGCCGGAGGTCATCGTCACGATCTCCTCGAGACGGCCCGCCGCCTCGGCCGCGCCGATGATGGTGCGGGCCCGCACCCCCTCGACCCCCGCCCGGTGCCACTCCCAGGAGGGGATGCGGCACCAGATCCGCGGCGGCGGGCACACGCGCATCCCGGCCGGGGCGGGCCCCGGGGCCGGGTCGCCGAACTTGAGCAGCAGGTAACGCCAGGCGCGGCGCGCCTCCACGCCGACCACCTTCTGCTCCAGCACGGCGGGGACCAGGGCCTCGAGCACCCGGCCGGACCGGCCGACCCGGACGCCCTGGTGCCGCACGGACAGCTCGCGCAGGACCGGGTGGCCGGGATCGAACCCGGCCCGGTCGTCGTCCGCGCCGAGCATCCCCGGGAGCTCCCGGAGCAGCCACGCCGCGCCGGGTCCCCAGGCGGCGGCCCGGACCACGGTGACGGGCCCCGGCACGGCCCCGGAGCTGGCCCCGGGAGGGACGGCCCCGGAGCTGGCCCCGGGAGACTCGGCCGCTGAGGTGGCCTCAGGAGGCTCGGGCCGGGCCGGGGTCACCCGCAGCGTGCCGGGCCCCTCCGGGGTCAGCGAGGTGCGCCAGATACAGCCGTCCGGGGTGACCCGGAAGGCGGGATCCCCGCGGCCGCGCGCGTGCACGCCCACGGTGCGGGGCAGGTCCAGCAGGAACGGCGCCCGCCACTCCCGGGTGAGGCACGGGGACTCCATCGCGGGGCCCGCCGCGGGCTCAGGCGTCGCTGGAGAAGCGGACGCAGGTCAGGCCCAGGGTCTGGCCAGGCCAGACCCGCAGCCCGGAGCGCAGCTCGTTACCCGGGGCGACGTGGACCTCGTCCCCGAGCACCACGCCGTCGAGGACCACGCCCTCGCCGACCACCGTCCCGCGGCCGATGACGCTGCCGCTGACCCGCGCCCCGGCGCCGATGCTGGCCGCGTCGAACAGCACGCTGCCGGACACGTAGGCATCCGCGGCGACCCGCGCACCCGCGCCCACCACGGTGCCGCCGCACACCTGGGCGGACGGGTCGACGGCCGCCCCCTCGAGGGCCAGCAGGTCGCCCGGCGCGCCGGGAAGCGCGCCTGAGGCCAGCCGCCCGCGCACCAGGTCACAGGAGCCCTGCACGAACGCCTCCGGCGTTCCCACGTCGAGCCAGTAAGACGAGTCGGGATAGCCCATCACCAGGGCCCCCGCGCTGATCAGGTCGGGGAACGTGACCCGTTCCACGGAGATCACCTGGCCGGGCGGGATCTCGTCGATGACCGACCGGCGGAACACGTAGCAGCCCGCGTTGATCCGGTTGGTCACCGGGTTCGGGGTCTTCTCCAGGAACGCGGTCACCCGGCCGTCGGCGTCGGTGGGCACGCAGCCGAAGCGGGCCGGGTCGGCCACCTCGACCAGGTGCAGCGTCACCGCGGCGTCGGACTTGCGGTGCAGGTCGATCTGCGCGGAAATGTCGTGGCCGGACAGGACGTCACCGTTGAGCACGACGACCGGGCTGTCTGGGCCGCTGCGCAGCCCGGCGGCGGCGTTCCGGATCGCCCCGCCGGTGCCGAGCGGCTCCGCCTCATGCACGTAGGTGATCTCCAGCCCGAAGGCGGCACCGTCACCGAAGCACTCGGCGAACATGCTGGCCCGGTAGGCGGTGGCCAGCACCACGTGGGTGATCCCGGCCGCGGCGGCCTTGGCGAACTGGTGGGCGAGGAACGGCACGCCCGCGGTCGGCAGCAGCGGCTTGGGCGTCCCGATCGTGAGCGGGCGCAGCCGGGTGCCCTGGCCGCCGACGAGCAGGATGGCTTCAAGCGCCTCTCGGCCGGGTGGCATTGCTGGCTGGCCTGACATAGGCAGCGAGGTTACTCTGCGCCCTGCGCCGCCGCACGCTGGTACGACGCCATGTGCGCTTCGGCCGAGGCCTCCCAGGTGAATTCCTGGGACCGGGCGTGCCCGGCCTCGCCGAGGGATTCCAGCCGGGCCGGGTCATCGAGCAGGCCGCGCAGCGCCGCCTGGATGTTCTCGGCGTCGGGCTCGGTGTAGGCGACCGCGTCCCCGCCGACCTCCGGCAGCGACGTCCGGTGCGTGGTCAGCACGGGCGCGCCGCAGGCCATGGCCTCCAGCACGGGCAGCCCGAAACCCTCGCCCCGGCTCGGGAACGCCACCACGAGCGCGCCCCCGAGGAAGCCGGGCAGGTCGCTGAAGCGCAGGTAGCCCGGGCGGACCAGGCGCAGGTGCGCCGGGACCGCGGCGACCGCCTCGTCCACCTCCTCGCTCCACCCGCTGCCGCCGCCGAGCACCAGCGCGGGCGGGTCGGGCAGGTCGGCCACGGCAGCGGCCCAGCCGCTGATCAGCGCCGGGACGTTCTTGCGCGGCTCCAGGCCGCCCAGGTAGGCCACGTACGGCTTGCCGTGCAGGCCGAGCCGGTCGGACACCTGGCGCTTCCGCTCCGGGGTGGGCCGGTGGAACAGCGTGTGGTCCACGCCGTGATACGCCACGTCGATCCGGGTCGGGTCGGCGCCGAGCACGCGGACCAGCTCGTCGCGGGTGGCCTTGGACGGGACCAGCAGCCGGGTGGCCCGCCGCGCGGCGGTGCGGATCGCGGACTTGAAGAAGGTCGCCGTGACCGGGTTGTGCGCGTCCGGCTCGGTGAAGTACGTCAGATCGTGGATGGTCGAGACCACGGGCACGCCGGGCCTCAGCGGCATCGTGTAGTGCGGCGCGTGCAGGACGTCGGCGTTCACCTGCTGGGCGACGAGCGGCAGTCCGGTCTGCTCCCAGGCGAGCCGGGCCGGCCGGTGCGCGATAGCGGTCGGGCCGGCCACGATGTTCGCCTCAGGCACGAGCCTGCCGTACCGCTCTTCGTCATTGCGCTGGCACGCCACCGCGAGGTCCGCTCCAGTTGCGCCCAGGGCGGCCACCAGGCCGTCCACGTAACGGCCGAGCGCGCCACGGTCCGCCGGCACGGCGGTCGCGTCAACCAGCACCCGGGGTGCCACGAGCAGTCTTTCTCCTTCCCCCCGCCTGCGGGCCTGTGTTGCCAGTACCTGTGTTGCCAGTACCTGTGCTCTTGTGCCGAGTAGCCAGATAGCTGGCCAATTCAGCAGTGATGAGTGTCCCGTCAGGACCGAGCGTACGCCCTCCGCCGGCCTGCCGGTGAGCATCGGCGCTCATGTCCCGCGCGGGCCGCAGCCCAGGCTGGCGGCGTCGGTGCGGCCAGCATGGTCTAGACCATGCTACGGCGCGGCGGGCCGCACCAGAAGGGCCCAGTTACGGTGAAGCGGAGGGCGAGGGGGTGGCCTTCGCCGACGATGACGAGTGGGCCTGCGCGGCCTTCTGAGCCTGGTCCAAGGCCTTTTTCATGAGGGCCGTGTACTTGCCGTAGCTGGCGAAGTCCCCGGTCTTCAGGGCCGCCTGGGCCTTGGCGTAGTCCGTCTCGGCCTGAGCCAGGTACCCGCGCACGACCGTGCTGGCCGACCCCTGCCCGGTACCCGAGCCGGACGGGCCAGGCGAGCCGGACGTGCTGCCCGGACTGGCCGACAGGCCCGGGATCACCTGGCTGAGCGCGGCGGACAGGGTCGGCGCGAACCCGACGTTCCCGTTGAACGAGACCGCGACCCGCTTGAGCACCGGGTACGAGCCCGAGGTGCTGCCGCCCGTGGTGCCGGCCGCCTGGATGTAGATCGGCTCCTCGTAGACGAGCGCCCCCCCGACCGGGAGCGTGATCAGGTTGCCCTCGATGACCTTGGACCCGTTCTGCCGGTACAGCGACAGCTGGGAGGAGATCGTGGGGTCCGACTCGAACGTGCTCTGCACCTGCTGCGGGCCGAGGATGGCGGTGTCCTGGGGCAGCTGGAGGACCCGGATCGTGCCGTAGTCCGGCGACTGCGGGTTGCTGTCCACCGCCATGTACGCGGCCAGGTTCTGCCGCCCCCGCTGGACCAGCGGGGAGGTCAGCGAGAACCCGGCGGCCGCGCCGGGCATCTGCATGGTCTGGTAGTACGGCGGCTGGCTGGCGGCCTGCGGGCTGTTGGAGGTGCCCGGGTTGTCCGGCACGGCCCAGAAGCCCTGCCCGCCGTAGAAGGACTGGGCGGACAGGACATGGAACTGGGTCAGGATCTGGCGCTGCACCTCGAACAGGTCCGGCGGGTAGCGCAGGTGCGGCGTCAGGGCGGCGGGAATGTCCGCCTTGGGCTTGATCACCCCGGGGAACGCCTTCATCCAGGTGCGCAGGATCGGGTCGCTGGCGTCCCACTGGTACAGCGTCACGCTGCCGGTGTAGGCGTTCACCACCGCCTTCACCGAGTTCCGGATGTAGTTGACGTCGCCGGTGGGCTGGCCGGCCACCGTGCCGCCCGGGGCGTCGCTGGTCGCCGTGGCCTGCCCCATGCTCAGCCGCTGCGAGTACGGGTACAGGCCGGTCGTGGTGTAGCCGTCCACCACCCACAGGATCTGCCCGTTCGCGACGACCGGGTAGGGGTTGCCGTCCAGGGTGAGGAACGGCGCCACCTTGGCCACCCGGTCCAGCGGCTGCCGGTCATAGAGGATCTTCGACTGGCTGTTGATGGCCCCGGACAGCAGGATGTTCAGCTCGCGGAACTTGATCGTGTACAGCAGCCGGTTCAGCGGCGAGCCCACGTCCACGCCGCCGCTGCCGTGGTAGGTGTTGTTCTGCTGGCCGCCGGCCGCGGCGGACGGGTAGTCCAGCTCCTGCTTACGGCCGCCCGCGGGGCCGCCGACGATCGCGTACGCGTTCTGTCCCTCGCCGAAGTACACCCGGGGCTGGGTGAGGCCCAGGTTCCCGCGCGGCGGGATGTCGCTCTCCACGAACGACGGGTTGCCGTTGCCCTGCACGGTGTTGGCCGTGGCCGCGACCACCCCGAAGCCGTGCGTGTACACCAGGTGGGTGTTGATCCAGTTGCCCTGCCCGGGCGGGGGCCCGCCCATGCCGCGCACCGCCACGACCGTGTCCTGCGGCAGCGGGCCCGCCCCGGGCCGGAGGTAGCGGTCCATCGCGAGGTTGGCCGGGAACTGGTAGTAGCTCTTGACCTGCTGGAGCTGCTGGAAGGTCGGCGACACCACGTCGGGATCCAGCAGCCGCATCCCCTTGAGCGTGCTCACCTCGGCGTCCAGCGCGGACTGCGACACGCGGGTGGTCGCCGAGTACGGGGCGACCCGGACTGTGGAGGGGCTCAGCCCGTAGGCCTGCCGGGTGGTGCGGATCTCCCGGTGGATGTAGGGGGTCTCCTTGGCCAGCTCGTTCGGCTTGACCACGAACTGCTGGATGATCGCCGGGTACAGGCCGCCGATGAGGATCGCGGACAGCACCAGCAGCCCGAACCCGACGGCAGGCAGCATCGCGCTGCGCCGCGCCGCGCCCGCGAAGAACAGCAGGGCGCACAGGACGGCGATCACCGCGAGGACGGTCTTGGCCGGCAGCACCGCGTTGACATCGGTATACGAGGCGCCGGTGGTGACCGCACCGCGCTGGGAGAAGTCGATGCCGTACCGGTCGACCCAGTACGCCACGGCCTTAAGCAGCACGAACACGCCGAACAGCAGGAACAGGTGGGCCTGTGCCGCCATCGTGACCCGGGGGTGGCGGCCCTGCATGCGCAGCCCGCCGTACAGGTAGTGCACCAGCGTGGCCAGCACCAGCGAGAGCAGTACCGCCGCGAACAGGTAGCTCAGCACCATCCGGATGAACGGGTAGGTGAAGACGAAGAAGGAAAGATCCCACTTGAACTGAGGGTCTACTTTGTTGAACTTAACCTGGTTGGCGAACAGCAGCCAGGTCCGCCAGGAACCCGCGGCGGTGATGCCGGAGATCACGCCGACCAGGCCGAGCACCAGGCCCAGCAGGAGCCGCCGGTGCGGGTCGATGGCCATCCGGTAGGCGTCGCCGCCCGTGCCCGGTGCGGGCACCGGCCGGTAGATGGGCCGCAGCCGGTAGGCCAGGGCGGCGTTCGCCCCGGTGACCACGGCCATGAACAGCCCGGCCACGAAGAACATGGCCCAGCGCGTACCGTACGTGGTGCCGAACACCGACGAGTAGTGGACGGCCCGGTACCACAGGAAGTCAGTCCAGACCCCGGCCACGATCGCGATCAGCACGAAGAAGGCGATCAGGGCCACGATGACCGGCAGGACCAGCCGGGGCCACCGGAGGCCGGCGAGGGGCGGACGGCCAGCAGGCGGCCGGGCCGATCCGGACCGGAAGGACACCGCACTCCCCCTCACGCGCTGTTGAGCGCCACATCATTGGTACCGCATTACCCCGCCGGTATTACCGGCGCACCATTCCTTTGCGAAACCCTCAACCGGTCCGGCGTACTGAGCCATGCGGCGCCAATGTACCCCGATCAGGGCGGTCAGGCGTCACCGGCGCCGGCGCGGTGATCATGTATTCGTCAGGTGGCGGTCAGGTGGCGCCCAGAACCCCGGCCTTCAGCAGCCGGGCACGCTCCGGCCGGCCTTGAGGGCGTCCAGGTCGCTGATGGCCTGGCGCAGCGTGGAGACCTTGACCACGCGCAGCCCGGCCGGCACCGCGCCGGCGGTATCCCGGCAGTTGGCCGCCGGGGTCAGGAATACCGTCGCGCCGGCCGCGCGGGCACCCGCCATCTTCTGCTGGATGCCGCCGATCGCGGATACGGCACCGTCGGCCGAGATCTCGCCGGTGCCCGCGACGAACCGCCCGCCGGTCAGGTTGCCGGGAGTCAGCTTGTCCACGATGCCGAGCGCGAACATCATCCCGGCGCTGGGCCCGCCGATGTCGCCCACCCGGAACTTGACGGGGAACGGGAAGCGGTAACTCTCCTGGACCAGCACCCCGACCACGGCCTGCCCCTGGACGTTCGTGGTCTTCAGCCGGACATGCGCGGTCTTGCCCTTGCGGATGATCGTGAGGGTCACCACCGAGCCCGGGGGGTGCGCGCGGATCAGGGTGCCGGTGGCGTGGGTGCAGTTGACCGGGGTGCCGTCCACCGCGGTGATGGTGTCGCCGACGTGCAGCACCCCCGCGGCCGGGAGGCCCTTCTCGGTCTGCGTGACCGTGTCCACGGTGGTGAAGTGGATCCCGAGCGTGCACAGGGCCGCGGCCTGGGCGGTCTGCTGGGAGCTGGCCATCTGCGCGGTGTCCTGCTGGACGACCTGCTGCTCCGACTGCCCGGAGGGGAACAGCTCCGTCTCCGGCACCACCGCGGTGTGCGGGCTGAGCCAGGCGCGCACCGCGGTGAACACGTTGAACCCGTTGCCGGGGCCGCCCACGAAGGACACCGTTACCAGGTTCAGGTGCCCGGCGGCCGGGTACGTCCGGTGCCCGGCGACCGTGATCAGCGGGCCGCTCGACGTCTTGCCCAGGGTGTTCAGCGTCGGGCCGGGCGACAGGATCACGTACGGCACCGGCACCAGGGCCGCGATGAGAGCCGCCACCACCACGCCGATCCCGGCGACCAGCAGGGTCACAGTGCGGCGCGACATGGGGGGAAGACTACGCACTGTTCACCCATTCGCTCTCGCCGTCGCCGAATACCTGGTGCTTCCAGACCGGGACGCTCTGCTTGAGCTCGTCGATCAGGGCGCGGCACGCGGTGAAGGCCGCGGCGCGGTGCGGGCACGAGACGGCGACCACGACGGCCAGATCGCCTACGGCCAGGTCGCCCACCCGGTGCACGGCCGCGATCGCGGTGACCTCGAACTCCGCGGCAACCTTCTCGCATACCCGGCGCAGCTCGGCCGCGGCCGACGGGTGCGCGGTGTAACCCAGGTGCCGCACGTCACGGCCATGATCGTGGTTCCGGACCGCACCGGAGAACAGGGCGATGCCCCCCGCCGAGGGGTCGGCCACGGCGTCGTGCACCTCGTCCACGGACAGCGGCGTGTCCCGCACTTCGGCGAGCCGGATCACAGTCACGGAGCCAAGGTAGCGCCTGAACCTGGGCGGCTGGACCAGGGGCGATCAGGTTTTCGTTGCGGAAAAAAGGGATGGTGCGGCGGGCCGCGGCCGCCCGCGCGTCAGGTGCCGCGCTTGCGGCGGCGGGCCACCCGGACGATGGCCGCGGTGCCGATGACGGCCACGGTCGCCCCGGCCGCCGTGATCGTCGCTTCCTTGCGGGCCAGCCGGCGGCCGGCCACCGCATGGTGCCCGGCGCGCTGCTTCAGCAACTCGCCGAGGGCCGCGGCGTTGTCGTAGCCGGGCCGCCAGCCCGCCGCGCGCAGCGCCTGGCAGTCGACCACCCAGGGGTAGACCATGTAGCGCAGGTCAGCGACCGGGGCGGGGGTGATGCCCAGCCGGTGCAGCCGCTGCGCCGTGCCGAACGTCAGCCCGGCGGGCAGCTCGACCCGGCGCAGCCCGCTGAGCTCCTCGACCTCTTCCTCTTCCAGCCAGCCGTCGCAGCCCACCGCGAAGGACCCGTCGATCTTGCCGGTCACGGCCAGCTCGAGCGCGGACACCAGGTCCTCGATGTGGCAGAACTGCCAGCGCGGCGCGCAGCCCTTCACGGTGAGCAGCCGGGGGGACTCGAAGTGCCGGGTGACGAGGGTGTCCACCCCCTCGCCGACCAGCGCGGCCGGGCGGACCACGGTGATGGCCATGCCCGGGTGCGACCGCGGTGAGCGCTGGGCCAGATGCTCGATCTCGAGCAGGTCGCCCGCCACGCTGCCGTCGTGGTCCACGCCCAGCGGGGCGTCCTCGGGCAGCGGCACCGGGTTGTCCGGGGCCGCCCCGTAGACCATGGCGCTGGTGACCAGGATCACCCGGCCGACCCGCCCGGCGGCCGCCGAGGTGAGCACGGTCTGCGCGGCGCGGACGTTGAAGGCCCGGCGGGCCCGGTGATCGGTATCCGCCGCCATGTCGATGTCGGTGTGCACCAGCACATCGACCCCCCTCAGCCGGCCGGCCAGGGTAGGGTCCCGGACGTCGGCCAGCCGCCAGGTCACGCCGACCACGTCCCCACGGTGATCATCGATCGCGATGACCCGGCGCACCGCGGCTGAGGCCGCGAGCCGCAGGGCCAGGGCGTGGCCCAGGCCACGCGCCGCGCCGGTGATGGCCACGACGGGGCGTGGCTCCTGATCAGTGCGCTCGCGGCGAACCTGGGCCCGTGCAGTGCTCAACGTGTGCCGCTCCCGGGATAACGTGGCGGTTGTGACCCTTCCATCCTGCCTGAGAGGTCGCGGAGATGGCTGATCCTCCCTTCGGCTTTGGTCGACCCGGCGGTTCCGGGAGTTCTGGCGGCCAGGGTGGCCCCGGCGGATCCGGTGGATCCGGGGGCGGCTCCGGCGACAATCCGGGCGGTAACCCGCTCGGGCCGCTCGGCGACCCGCAGCAATTCGCCGATGCCCTGCGGCAGTTCGCCGACCTGATGGCGTGGCAGGGCGGTCCGGTCAACTGGGACCTGGCCAAGAACGTGGCCCGGCAGACGGTCGCCGCCGAGGGCGACCCGAGCGTGCTCGACGCCGACCGCAAGAAGGTCGTGGAAGCCGTCCAGCTCGCCGACTTGTGGCTGAACGAGGCGACCTCGTTCCCCAGCGGGGTCCGCACCGCGCAGGCCTGGAGCCGGTCCGAGTGGGTCGAGGCCACGCTGCCCGTGTGGTCCCAGCTCTGTGACCCGATCGCCGAGAAGGCCGTGGACGCCCTGGGCGGGATGATCAGCGGCAACCCGGAGGAGCTGGCCGGCGAGATGCCCGCCGAGCTGAGCCAGGCACTGCAGGCGGTCACCGGCGGGCTGGGCGGCATGGCCGGCCTGGGCGGCGGCCTGGGCGCCATGATGAAGCGCATTGGCGGGATGATGGTCGGCGGCCAGACCGGCGCCGCGGTCGGCGGGCTGGCCCGCGAGGTGGTCAGCTCCACCGATGTCGGGCTTCCCCTGGGCCCGGAGGGCGTGGCCGCGCTGCTGCCCGCCGGGGTGGCGGACTTCGGCCAGGGCCTGTCGATCAGCGCGGAGGAGATCCGGATCTTCCTGGCGCTGCGCGAGGCGGCCCACCACCGGCTGTTCGCGCACGTGCCGTGGCTGAGGTCGCGGCTGCTGGCCGCGGTCGAGGACTACGCCCGGGGCATCACCGTGGACGCGTCGGCGCTGCGCGACGCCATGCCGCAGATCGACCCGTCCAACCCGGAGGCGCTGCGTGAGGCGCTGTCCGACGCCAGCTTGTTCCAGCCGGAGGACACGCCGCAGCAGAAGGCGGCCCTGGCCCGGCTGGAGACCCTGCTCGCGCTGGTCGAGGGCTGGGTCGCCACCGTGGTGGGAGAGGCAGCCGGGGACCGGCTGCCGCAGGCGGGCGCGCTGGCCGAGGCCATCCGGCGCCGCCGGGCCACCGGCGGTCCCGCGGAACGCACGTTCGCCACGCTGGTCGGGCTGGAACTGCGGCCGCGGCGGCTGCGCGAGGCGGCCGAGATCTGGCGCCGGCTCACCGACGTCCGCGGGGCCGAGGGCCGGGACGCGTTGTGGGCCCACCCGGACCTGATGCCTACCGCTGAGGACTTCGACGACCCGGAAGGGTTCGTGGCCGGACGGCCCTCGCTGGACATGTCCGCGCTGGACCAGGAACTGTCCGCGCTGGACGAGGGGATCGGCGAGGCGCCTGGAGAAGCCGGGCCGGATGACGGGCCGGCGTCCGAGCCGGATGACGGGCCGGGCCAGCCGGGGCCGGGCCAGCCGGGGCCGGGCGGCACGCCGCCCGCACGGTAGCGCGCGTTCGGGCCGTCAGGCCCGGCGGGCGGTTCGGGGACCGGCGGCCGGAACGTGTTGTCCACAGGCGGGCCCTGGAGACGGGGCTGCCCGGGGGCGCCCCTGGCCTGCTGCTGGTCCGGGAATTCACCGCCATCCCCCGCTATATCCACAGTGACGCTCCGTAGCGTCCCCAGGAAATCCACACGCCTGCCCACAGGCGGCTTGGCCCGGACGGCTTCCCACGCCATGAACCCGGGCGGCGATAAGCCCCGTCACGCAGCGCCGGAATGTCGGCCGGCCGTGGCAGGCTCGCGCCATGAGGCC
>JAOPYP010000356.1 GCA_025964635.1 Actinomycetes bacterium
CCCAGGCCAGCAGGCTCACCACCGCCGGGGCCAGGAACCGGCCGCGGATCCCGGCGGGCAGGCTCGGCCAGCGGGGCTGCCACCGCCGGCCCGTCACGCCCAGCGAGCCGGGCAGCCGGGCCGCCGCCGCCACCGCCGGGACCAGCAGGACGATCTCCACCAGGAAGCTGAGGGCCCGCGGGGCCGGGGCGTACTGCGCCAGCGCCCCGGCCAGCACCGGGCCGAACCCGCAGGCCGCGGTGGTGGCCGTCGCGGCCAGGAGCGACGCGCGGGCCCGCCGCCCGTGCGGCTCGGTCAGCACCAGACCGGCGGTGAGCGCCCCGGAGCAGGTGCCGACGGCGAGCCCCTGGACCGCCCGGCCCGCGAACAGCCAGCCGGGGCCCGAGGCCGCGGCCAGCAGGGCCGAGCCGCAGGCCGCCGCGGCCAGCCCGGCGATCAGCACCGGCCGGTAGCCGGCGGTGTCGCTGAGCGGGCCGCAGATCAGCAGGGCCACGACGACCGCCGCCGCGTAGACCGCGACCAGCAGCGTCACGTCCAGCGGCGAGAGGCCGAACGTGCGCTCGTACCCCGCGTACAGCGGGGTGGCCAGGTTCGTGCCCGCCAGCAGGACGGTCAGGGCGTAGCCCAGCCCGGCGAAGCGCAGGCGGCTGGGCTGGGCGCCCGGCTGGCCATGGGGCCGGGCGTCAGCGGGCGGTGGCACGGGTGAGGGTCTCCGGCGCCGGGTGGGTATACGGGATGACGGGGGGGAGTGACGGAATGGCTTCACTGAGGACGCTGTGGCGGGACGGCGGGATGACGAGACGGTGATACCTCATCTCAAACGTCCCGGCCGGGCCGAGGTGTGGGAAGCGGCTTCGAGCAGCGCCGCCCTGGGGCTCGCCTGCCTGGCCACCTTCTGGCTGGCCGGCAGCGTCCTGAGCCGCCTCTACACCGTTCCCCCGGCTGACCACGTGCTGGGCGGCCTGTGGGCTGTCATCGCGACGATCTTCGTTTTCCGTGACAGCTACACACGGAGCAGGAGCGCCGCTGTGTCCCGGATGGCCGCCACCTCGGTGAGTTTCGTGCTGTGCCTGATCTACCTGGTCTTCCTGCCCTTTCACCTCTGGGCCCTGGGCCTGCTGATCGCGCTCAGCGTCCTGGCCACCACGCTGGCTGGCCGGCCGGGCGACTCGATTACCGCCGCGGCCTCCACCACCGTAGTAATGGTCCTGGCCGCCGCCAGCCCGCACGACGCCTGGGAGCAGCCCATCCTCCGGTTCGGCGACACCCTCATCGGCATCGTGATCGGCATCGCGGCCGTGTCGGTCGCGCTGCTCCTCATCCCTCATCCGGGTGGCTCGGAGAGCACGTAGCGGATCCCGTAGGCCCGGTATCCGGCCCGTTCGAACGCGGCGGCCATCGGCAGGTTGGTGGTGTCGGTCGTGGCGGCGATCCGCGGCTCGCCACGGCCGGCGTGGAACCGGGTGGTCTCCGCGACCAGGTCGCTGATGTAGCCGCGGCCGCGCAGGCCGGGAACCACGCCCAGGTAGCCGACCACCGCGCTGTCGGTGTTGCGGTTGGGCAGGATCATCCCGGCCAGCCGGCCGTCGGCGGCCGTGTAGGCCAGCCGCCACCAGTCACGGTCGCCTGGCATGGACAGGTAGATCCCCATGTCCTCACGGGCCTGGCGGTCCGCGCCCAGCAGGGCGACCTCGCGCCGGGTGATCACGTCCAGGCTGCCCACCGCTATCTGCCGGAACACGTCCAGGAACACGTCATCGTCCGGCTCGGGCCGCAAGGCCAGGCGGCCGCTGGACCGGGGGAGGCCAGCGTCGGCGGTCCACTCAAAACGGATCCGCTCGAGCTCGCCGGTCAGCCCCGCGCGGGCGGCCGCGTCACGCCGCCATCCGAAGGCGGCCACGACGGCCGGGTCCGACCGCCAGCCCGCCGGGAGGCTGATCTCGAAGCGGGGCGCGATCTCACCGCCCGGCGGGCGCAGCGCGCGCTGCCCGGCCGCGATCAGCTCCGCGGCCAGGGCCGCGCGGTCGGGGAGGGACTCGTCGGCGTCCACGGAGTCCAGGGCGAGGGGATAGGCGGACTCGCCGAAGCCCCACCAGATCGCGTGGGCCAGGATGCGGCCGGCGTCCTCCGCGATCCAGGTCCATTCCGGCCGGTACTGGTGACGGGCCAGCTCGCCGAGGAAGCGCCCGGCGGGGATCAGGCCGACCGGCTCAGTCGCCGGGCGGGCGAGGAGCCGGTCAAGGTCGGCTTCTGTGGTGGGGCGGATGCGCACACTGCCTCCGGTTGGTGCCTGGAGGCGCGCCCGGGCCTGGCAGGCAGGTGGCCAGCAGCGGGGTGCTGACCGGGGGATTCCGGCTGGACGGTCAGCGGGCGGGGGGATGGCCCGGAAGCGCCTTCCGAAGACTAGTCATGTCGGTGCCTTCCTGGATACGTCCCGGCGGCCTTCCCCGGCCGCGGCCGGCGGCCCGACGGACACAGTAGGCTCGCCCGCTCAGCGGTCAATGGGATTGTCTCCCGCCCCATTCACCGCAGTTCTGCCCCGTCCGCGGGCAGGTCGCCGTCCGCCGATGCGGGAGATATGGGCCCCGCCGACCGGCCGGGCCAGCGGCTGATCGCGCGCTACTCGCCGGTGAGCCCGTCCAGCGATTCCCGGATGAGATCGGCGTGGCCGTTGTGCCGCGCGTACTCCTCGATCATGTGGACCAGGATCCACCTCAGGCTGGGTGCCC
Organism: Actinomycetes bacterium; assembly: GCA_025964635.1. Classification (GTDB taxonomy): domain Bacteria; phylum Actinomycetota; class Actinomycetes; order Streptosporangiales; family Streptosporangiaceae; genus RYN-230. The sequence continues at coordinate 2,730 of JAOPYP010000356.1, forward strand.
GGCCGTCGGGCCACGCTCTCCGGGCCGGCCGCCCCAGGCCCCCGTCGGCCAGTGCCTGCGCAACCGAGGTGTGAGAGCGGGCCACGGTGTCCTCCCACAGCCCATGAATCTGCTCGGGGGTGTCCCCGGCGGCCGAGTGCCAGTCCCAGTCAGGGTCGGCGTCCCAGTCCACGGTGCTCCACGGGGGCTCGGGGTCCCGTCCGTGCAGCATCTCCGTGAACCACCACTCCTCGACGTAGGCCAGGTGCTTGAGCATGCCGCCCAGGGTGATACTCGAGGCAGCGATCGTCGTGGACAGGCCAGCCGCGTCCAGGCCCGCGCACTTCCACTTCAGGGTCGCGCGCTGGAAGTCCAGGAAGCCCAGGAGAGTGGCGGTCTCGTCGGCCGTGATGGGAGGTTCCGGGCGGCCCTGCTCATCCACGTCAGTCATGGGCGGAGAGTCTAGGCGCTGCCCGGGCATATGCGCTGCCCCGGCAGTGACCTGGCCTGGCCGCGCCGGATGCTGCGGGCCCGCTAATCTCAGGCCGAACCCGGCGCGTCAACGCGATTTATTCAATGTCCCGGAGCACCTTCTCGATGGACGTCAGGCGCTCGTCGATCCGGACCAGTTCCGCGTGCACCTCGCTATTGCCGTGCCGCCGGCCGCCAAGTCCGAGCCGGATGACCATGACCAGGGCAAACCCGATAGCGGCGATGATGATCAGCGGTATTCCGAGGCCGATGATAAGGCTCCAGGGACTGAGGTCGGCAAGCATCAGACTTTTCCCTTCTCAGGTGACGGCCGCACAGCTGATGACTCAATAGATTCAGCGATTTTCTCGGGGGTAAGCCGAATGTCGAAAGGTTGCAGCTCAAAATGGCGGAGGGCTTTCCCGTCGTCGGAGAAACGGAGGCTGCTGGTCACCAGGCCGGCTTCCTGCAGCCGGGCGAGGTGCACATGGAGAACGGGCCGGCTGACCTCGAGGTCGCGGGCGAGCTGACTCACATGCGTGCCCCGGACAAGCAAGATCGCCACGATGCGCCGCCGGGTGGGATGGTCCAGGGCCGCGATCACCCCGGCCAGCTGGCCGCCGGGGATTGCGTCGTCTGATGGCACCGGCTGTCCTGAAGGGAGGCGATGGCTACACGTGTCGTCTCAAGACTACATGTGACTGCTCAGGGCAACAAGTGGCGCAGGGCAGGCTCCCTGCGCCTTCCCGGGCGCGGCGAGGGCGTCGGCGGCTCAGCCGCCGTACCGGCCGAACCGCCGTGGCATGCCCGCCCGGCCATAGGCCACCCAGCCACCACGGCCCGGGCCTGCCTGCAGGGCGCCGCCAGCCGGAAGGTCGGCGGGGTCAACGCCCACGCCGTGCAGGGTCCGGGTCACCGCCTGCGCGGCGTCGAGCAGGTCGTCGAGGGCGCGGGCCAGATGCGCACCAGTGACGGCGGTGAGCACCGGGTCGTCGTGCAGTGACTCCAGCACGGCCCGCCGGATCAGCTCCTTGAGAAACGACGCGGTGGTGCCGTCGGTGCGCTCGACGGCGAGATCCACGTCCTCGTCGCTGAGCTCGAGAGGAACGTTATGGCCGTAGAGGGTCAGCAGGCGCCTGCGGGCCGGGGCGTCCGGCAGGGCGATCTCGACGGCGACGTCAACCCGTCCCGGCCGCGCGGCCAGGGCGGGCTCAAGCAGGTCCGCGCGGTTGGTGGTCAGCAGGAACAGCAGGTCGGCATCCGGGGCCGCCCCGTCCATGGCGTCGAGGAGGTCGAACAGAACCGGGCTCGACGACGGGCCGAGCGAGCGCTCCTCGGCGACCAGGTCGACGTCCTCGAGCACGACGACGGCGGGCAGCAGGGCGCGAGCCAGGTCGGTGACCGCGCCCACCGCGACCAGGGAGCGTCCCGTCAGGACCAGGCGCGTGTAGCCGTTCATCTGGCCCAGCAGGTAGCGCGTGGTGTGCGTTTTGCCGGTGCCGGGCGGGCCGTACAGCAGCAGGCCGCGCTTGAGGTGCTGCCCGGCGGCCAGCAGCGCGTCCCGGTGGCTGGCGACCCCCAGGGCGTGCCGCTCGACCCGGCCCAGCACGCTGGCGGGCAGCACCACCGCGTCGCGCCCGATGCCGGGCGGCCCGGCGAAGCTGAGGATGACACCGCCCATCGGATTGAGCGATACCTCGAGGAGGTGCCCTCGGTAGACGTTGAGTTCGGCGCGCAGCCGGTCCAGCTCGGCCAGCAGGCCCTGGGCCAGCTCGACCGGCAGTCCCGCGATCTCTATCTGCAGGGCAGGATCATGCTCGTTCGGGGCCTGGATCATCACGACATAGCGGCCGTGCTGATCGGTGACGAGCAGCAGGCCCAGGCGCAGGCACGCCAGGGTCGTCCCGGGCCCGTTGGGCAGGTCGGCCAGCGCCGGTGCCGTGAGCCGCAACGGTGGCAGCGACTCGCCCGCGACCAGCTGCTGCAGGGTCAGGCCGCCGTAGTGCGGCGGCAGGGCGATGCCGCGCACCTCCACCGTCCGTCCTGCGGCCGCCGACCAGGCGTTCACGGCGGTCTGCAGGTTGACGTGCTCGAACGGGGCGAGCTCACGCGTCACCACCGACTGGCGCGCGCCCTCAGCCTCGAGGAAGCCGCGCACCAGCGCGGACACCTCGTTCTCGTCCCCGGTCGGCGCATGGACCCACTCGAGGAAACTGCGGAATGCCGCCGCGAACTCGCGGGCCTGATGGTCTGGCGCCTGCTCGGCCACGGCCTCGACCTCCAGCTTCGGCGGCCGCCGCCGGCGGCCGGGACACGTAGCCGAGCGTATGTGGCGGACGCGCCCGGGCAACTGATTTTTGCCCGCAGCTTCTGGGTGGGCCTGACGCCTGGAGGATCACGCCGTCGGGGAGTCGGGATCCGGGACCACACGAATGCGGTAGTGCTCCCCGATCTGGCCGCGCTCCTCATCGTTCGCGGCGTTGTTGATCTGACGGAAGTAGTCCTCAATGCCGCCTGGGACGGTGATCAGGAGCAGCCGGGCGGGCTGGTCCCTGGCCCAGAACCGGTGCGGGCGGCCGCGGGGCAGGAACACGAAGCTGCCTGACGGGGCGTCGAAGGTGTCGCTGCCGCAACGGATGCGCAGTTCGCCGTCGAGCACATAGAAGCACTCATCCTCGAGGTCATGGACATGCAGCGGCGGGCCGGACCCGATCGTGGTCTCAAGGACGCTCAGGGCTCCGCCTGTGGAGGTCCCCGACGCCATCAGGC
>JAOPYP010000365.1 GCA_025964635.1 Actinomycetes bacterium
AGCACGAAGATCGAGGACAGCAACCAGCCGAGCAGCGTAGCGGCGTTGAGCCACCACTGCATGAACGCCCCGTCCTGGGCATTCGGGTCGGCGTACCAGGTCGCGCGCTGATCGAGTGACACCAGCGGGATCACCGTGTCGATGGCGTACAGGACCGGGCTGAAACAGCGCACCTGCCCGTCGCCGCAGGCGTCGGGCAGGTGCGCGGGACCGGTACGCGGATCCTGGATCGCGGGCGCGCTGACCGCCCGCACCGGCCCCTGGGTGGTGTACACGTCGCCGGCGCCGGTGGTGGCCCGCAACGTCGCCCGGCTAGCCGGTATCTCCAAGGAGAAGGTGACCAGGACGAGCAGGACGGCGAGCAGCCAGAGCACGCGACCGGGGCGGTATCCGTAGGCGACGCTCGCTCCGAAGATGGCATCGAGGCCGCGGCGCAGCGCGGATCCCCGGCCACTGATGAGGTGGCGGGCCTGGGTTCGCCGGGCGACCAGGATCGTTTCCGCCTCGCTGGTGTAGCCGTGCTGGCGGAACACGCGGGCCGCCTGCTCGTAGGGACCCGCGTCATGCACCGCCTGCCGCGCCAGCCAGGCAGATCTGGCGACATGGTCCCAGGCCCGCCCGGGGCCAACGCCGCGAGCCTGCTCGAACCGGTCGTAGCTGAATCCGATGATGGTGAACCGGGGTGGCCAGGTGAGCGGGTCATCGGCCAGGAAGGTGGTGCTGGTGTCGGTGAAGTCCACGCTCGGCGCGACCGAGACCCAGGCCAGGTCCATGCCACCGCGGATGCTGGCCGAGACGGCCTCGATCGCGTGGCCCTGCTCGTTGCGCTCGAATGGTTCGGGGCAGGTGAACGAGCTGCCGGTACATTCGAGGCGCCCCTCGATCACGGCGCGGGTCAGCGAGACCAGGCCCACCGACCGGAAGTTCCCGGCCAGGATGACTGAACCTTTCACGGTGGCCTGGTGCAAGGTCAGCGCGAACCCACCCGGATTGTCCAGCTGCGCGCCAGCCGCTATGACACTGCCCAGCGTGGCGTAGCTGAATCGCAGCCGCCCGCCGGTGGCCTGGAGGTTCTGCAACTCAACGTCACCGTCAACGGTGACTCCCCGTGCCGCGACCAGGGATCGCCGTTCTGGCGCGCTGAGCCTGGCCGCCTGCAGCGTGAGGTTCCCGTGGATGCGCGCACCAGTCACCCGTACCGCACCCTGGACGGTGATGCCTTTGTGCAGCACGAGAGATGACCGCAGCTCGGCATGGGTCAGGTCCAGTGCCGTCCGTCCGGCCGCGCGCAGGGAGCAGGCACTGCCGATCGACAGGCTGGTCAAGTCGCTCATCGACAGCTCCAGGCCGCCGGTGACCTGACACTCCCCTTCCAGGGCCATCTCCGCGCCGACCGACAGGCCGGTGGCACACAGTGCGGTGCCCGCCACCCGGGATCTGGCGTAGCCGCGCTCGGCAGGCACCGTCCTGGCCTCTTCCAGCGTCGCGTTGCGCAGGATGAACTGCCCGGAGATCCGGGCGCTGCCCATATCGATGCGGCCCCGGATGACCGGGCGGCCGCCAGCAGGGTCATCGATGATGAACACGTTGCCGCCGATGACCGCATCACCCAGGTCCAGCGCAGGCCCGGTGGCGTGCTCGATCCGTCCGCCGGTCACATCGAGCGACCCGTCGATCCGCACGCCGAGCAGCCGCACCTCGCCGACGGCAGTGAAGTGGTGCAGCAGCCCGATCGTCGCCCCGACATGCATCCGGTCGGCCTGGATGGCCCGTTCCCCGTCAGCGCGGATGACCGTGTCGCGGCAGAGCAACCGCCCGCCGATATCCGACTCGCACAACCAGATCGCGGATCGCCGGGTGGCACTGGCGCTGGTCCGGAGCGCGCCGCTAACCGTCGACCGGGACAAGTCGAGGTCCCGACGGACCCGCAGCCCGTTGCCGAGCAGCCCGGGCAGCGGCACGCACCCGGTCACCGCGAGCTCATGCAGCCGCGCCCCATCAACCGCCAGGGGCGAGTCGAACGCACAGCTCTCGAAGCGGAGCGGGAACGGCACCTCCACCCCGGCCAGATCCAGTTGGCCGACTACCTGGGCATTCTCCAGCCTGATGCCCCGCGGATCGATCTGGTCGGCCAGGTCCAGGCAGCATCGACGCAGCACGCCCGCGTCCACCGGCCGGCGGGCAGCACCATCGGAGCAGTCCAGCACCAGTCCTGCCCGGCCCGCCTCCAGCAGCTCAGTTTCACTGACCTTGTCCATGGCAGGCTCCCCACACCGGCAGCGGCCTCGAACATATCAATTGCCAGCCGGCCGCGGCAGGCGCCAGCTTCCGGCGGGCTCCGGCGGCTTCGAGACCCAGGGCCGGTCCGTTACCGACGCCGGGGGGGTGACAGGTCCGCCGGGATGACCTCGCCGGGCGGGCTGAATTGTGCGGTGCCCCGGCGCAGGAAAAGATCGCGCCGGCGGCGCACCGTTGTTTCGCGCGGTGCCTGCAGGAATACGTGTCCTGGTGGCGATCATGCCAGGCTGGTGCCTGTGGAAGAGCAGCGGCTGCCCGGGGGTAACGCCGGTGGTGCGGTACTCGCCGGCGGGACAGTGCGGCGGCCCGGGTGCTCGGCCTAAACGAGCAGGACCGCGAGGTGCTCAGCTACCTGCCGGGGGAGACGGTCGGCATTTCCCGGCCGTGGCCGGCTTGGGTGCACTCCGACGAGGCGCTTGCAGGGGTCGGCCATTGGCTGCGCGACTACCACGACGCGGTGGCGGACTTGGTTCCGCCCTGCGGGGCCTGGTGGAGATCTTCCCTCCGGCCCTGGCGACCACGCCAGCAGCATCCGCGAGCTGGCATCTGCAGGCGACCCCCTATTCACCCGCCTCGTGCGCGACGGTGTCATCGACGGCCTCGACCGGGCCGTGGCCGAACTAGCTGAAGGCGCTGCGACCTTCGAGGACACCGGCTGAGTGCCGTGCGCGACCGCCCATTACCACGGAGTCCGGCCCAGACATCGGCTCACCTGCCCGCCGCCCAGGTGATGCCGGGAGAACGCTCTTACGGGCGATAATGGGCGGCGTGGACGCCAGCGACTACGTCATTGCGGCTGCCCAGGCTGCGGGGCCGTGTCCCCCTGGCGACGAGACGGCATGGGGCCGCCGGGTGCACGGCCTGACCGTGGACCTGTACCTCATCGGCCAGCAGGCCAGGCAGGACATCGAGCGGCTGGAGTCAGCCCGGACCTTCATCGCGTTCCTGGAGAAGGTCGAGATCGAGGAATCGAGCCGTCGCGGGCTGGTCACGTTGCGGCTGCCGTCGGGAGAGAGCGAGCCGATCCGCACCGAGCACGCAGATACCGACCGCGGGCGGACGCTGATCGAGCGGGCCCGTTCCCTCGAAGGACGGTGGGTGCTGGTCTACCGCTACAACGAGCAGAAGACGGGCCAGCGGAACCAGTCGGTCCGGATGTTGGCCCACCTGATGGACCTGGGTGCCCAGGCGGCTGTGCCCAACGCCACGGCGAAGAAGATGGTGCTGCAAGAGGCGGGCGGCGATGTGGCGCGTGCGCAGGAGGCGTGGATGACCGCAGGCCTGCCGGGGACAGGCCCGATCAACGCCGGCCAGCTGGAGCAGGCCCGCGCGGCAGTGCGGGAAGCCGGGTAACGGCTGAAGGGATACTGACGCCACCCTCCTGTCGTTCCTTACGCCAGACATTGATAACAGCAAGAAGCGCGTGAATGAAACGCCCGGCCCACCAGTTACTGCCGAATGAGGGGTCCGGGCCGGATCGATACGGGCCGATCCGGAACGATCCGTTTCGGCCCGGACCCCACGGCGCCGTCAGGGGCGGGCAGTGCCTCTGGGCAGACAGGCGCCTCTTGCTGTTATCAGGATGAACAGATAGTGTCCGGGCATATGCCAGCTAGGGGAGCCCGCACGTCGGCACGCGATGCCCTTGACGACTTCATCCGTCACCTGGCGGACCGCCGGTTCGCGGCCACCACCCGGCGGATCCGCAGGCACTTTCTCGACGAGTTCCTGCACCATGCCCGCCAGCAGGCCGTCGGTACCGTCGAGATCACGATCGCCGAGCTCATGGACCCCGCGCGGGCCGACGCATGGCTCGCCGATGCGGCCGCCGGCAGGACCCGAACCCGCAACACCCTCCGCGGTCGCGAGGCCGCCGCCTACCGCAACTCGATGCGCGTCCGCATCGACTCCTACAACTCCTTCGCCGGATTCCTCGGCCTTGCGGGCCGCTGTGAAAGCC
>JAOPYP010000386.1 GCA_025964635.1 Actinomycetes bacterium
GCCAGGTCTTCGCGCCCTCCACCTCGGAGATGCAGTCCACCAGGCTGGTTTCCTCGAAGACCAGCCCGGTGCCGTCGTCGGATGCGTAGCCCTCGGGCAGCGTCCCGTCCCCGATCAGCCGCTGAAACGCCGGCCGCCGCTGTTCCTCGGAGTCGTAGTGCGGGCTGTTGGAGCAGGGCAGGAAGCCGAGCCCGTTGGTCACCGGCTGCAGCGGCAGGCCGAACGAGTCGGTGGTGCCGCCCTCGAACCAGCACAGCGAGCCCGCGGACACGCCCATCAGCACCACGCCCGCGGCCCAGGCGGCTCGCATGGCGTGATCCACGCCGTGCAGCCGCCACAGGGCCAGCAGGTTGGCCACGCTGCCCCCCATCACCCACACCACGTCCTGGGCCAGCAGGTACTCCCGGGCGTCCGGGACGTTCGGCTCGGGGAACAGCGCCAGGTGGCTGGGCCGCCACCCGGCCCGGCCGAACGCCGCATACAGCAGGGCCAGCGACTCGGCGCCGTCACCCACGGCCGTTGCCACCAGGCCGACCCGGGGGCTGTCGCCGGCCCGGGCCAGCGACGCGGCGTGCGCGTAGGAGGGGCCGAGCTGGAAGTCCCGGGGCCCGTGCCCGGCGGCCTGGAATCCGATGCTGGTCGCGACGATCGTGGGGGTGCGCGCGGTCATCCGGTGATTATGCCAACTGATCGCCGGGTTCGCGGCGGCCGAGCAGGTTCATGGCTACCAGGCTCAGCACGGTCCGGCCGTCCTGATTGATCAGTTCGCCCTGGGTGCGGACCAGTCCCCGGTCCGGCTTGGAGCGCGACGGGCGGGCCTCCACGATCGTGGTCCGCAGCCGCAGCTGATCACCGGGCCGCACCGGGGCCGGCCAGCGCAGTTCGTCGATTCCGGGCGAGGCGAGGCTGGCCACCGTGGACAGGTAGTGGCCGGCGAACAGCCGCATCATCATGCTCGCCGTGTGCCAGCCACTGGCGATCAGCCCGCCGAACGGCCCGGTCGCGGCGAATCCGGGATCGATGTGGATGGCCTGCGGGTCGAACCGCCGGGCGAACTCGAGGATCTCCGCCTCGGTGACGGTCAGGTACCCGTACTCGTAGACCGCGCCCGGCACGTAGTCCTCGAAATAACGGTCATCACGCGGGACCGGGAAGTCGCTAGTGCTCAGGGTCCTGGTGGGCGTGGAGCGGACGTCAGGCTGGGACATGGTGGTCAGCATGGCATGCGGCGGCCGGCCCAGCGAGCGCCCGGCCCTTACGATGGGCGTCATGCCGAGGACGCCATGAGCCCCCAGATAGCCACCGCCGACGTCGTCGGGCGCGAGGAGCTGCTCGAATTCGTCCGGAGCCGGCACCACATCGTGCTGGTCACCACGAAACGGGACGGATCCGCCCAGCTCTCCCCGGTCACCGCGGGCCTGGACGACGAGGGCCGGGTCGTGATCGCGACCTACCCGGAACGGGCCAAGACGCACAACGCCCGGCGCCATCCGCAGGTCGACGTCCTCGTGCTGTCGGACGATTTCGGCGGGGCCTGGGTGCAGCTCAGCGGGACCGCGGAGGTCCTCGACCTGCCCGGGGCGGTCGAGCCGCTGGTGGAGTACTTCCGGTCCATCGCGGGCGAGCACGACGACTGGGATGAGTACCGGGCGGCCATGCAGCGCCAGGGCAAGTCGCTGATCCGGGTCACGATCGAGCGGTGGGGGCCCATCGCCACCGGCGGGTTCCCGGCGCGCCTGGCCTGAGCCCGGGATAAGCCTTTGCCCGGCCAGGCCGCCGCTGTCTACCCTGCTGGCGTGCCAGAAGATCCGGAGTTCGCGAGGCTGCTGGCCGAGGGTGACGCCGTCCCGGTCGAAGGCTGGGACTTTTCCTGGTTCGACGGCCGGGCCACCGAGGAACGCCCGGCCTGGGGATACGCCCGGATGATGGCGGAGCGGATGGCGCGCGCCAGCGCGGCGCTCGACATCCAGACCGGAGGCGGCGAGGTGCTGGCCGGGATCCCGCAGCCGCCCCCCGTCCTGGCCGCGACCGAGTCGTGGCCGCCGAACGCCGACCTGGCCCGGCGGAACCTGGCCCCGCTGGGCGGCAGAGTGGTCCAGGTCGCCGACGACGCCGGCCTGCCGTTCCCCGCGGAATCGTTCGGCCTGGTGGTGAGCAGGCACCCGGTCACGCTGGTGTGGCCCGAGATCGCCCGCGTGCTGCGTCCCGGCGGCACCTTCTTCGCCCAGCTGGTCGGGGCGGGCTCGAACCGGGAGCTGACCGAATTCATGATGGGCCCGCAGCCCGTCAGCGAGGTGCGCGGCGCGAGCCGGGCCCGGGCGGAGGCCGAGACGGCCGGCCTGGCCGTGGCTGACCTGCGCGAGCAGGCGCTGCGGGTGGTCTTCGGCGACATCGGCGCGGTCGTGTACTTCCTGCGGAAGGTGCTGTGGACGGTGCCCGGGTTCTCGGTGGCCCGGTACCGGCCCCAGCTGCTGCGGCTGCACGAGAAGATCCAGTCCGACGGGCCGTTCGTGGCGCACGCCCAGCGCGTCCTGATCGAGGCGCGCAAGCCCTAGCCGACCGTCGCAGCCTGAGACCGCGGCTCAGCCGGCCATTTGTAAGATCATGCTGACCAGTTGCGACCCGGTCGGGGTTCTGCCTGCGCCGGGATCGATGCCGAAGGGGGCATCCATGATCTTCATAGTCGTCAAGTGGACCATCAGGCCCGAGCGCAGCGGCAACTGGCTCGCCGACGTGGATGAGTTCACCCAGGGCACCCGGTCGGAGCCGGGCAACATCTTCTTCGAGTGGTCCCGCAGCGTGGACAACCCGGACCAGTTCGTGCTGGTCGAGGCCTTCCAGGACGACGCGGCCGGCGACCACGTGAACTCTGACCACTTCAAGAAGTTTGTAGCCTGGGCGCCTGACGCCGTGGCCGAGACCCCGCAGATCATCAACACCACGATCCCGGGCACCGACTGGTCCAGGATGGCGGAAGTCACGCCACGGTAATCCCGGCGTGCTCGGCGAGCAGCGGGGCCAGCCCGGTCAGCTGAGCGGTGCTGATCGTCGCCCCGCTGAGCGCGCCCGGGGTGATGATGAGGCCCAGCTCCGCGCCGCGCAGGTCCACTGTGTCCAGGGTGACCTGGCTGAAATCCGTCTCCTGGAGCTGTGACCCGGGGAACCGGCAGCGGCGCAGGGTGGCCCCGCCGAAATCGACCTCGCGCAGCGTGCAGTCCTCGAAGGTCACGTCGGTGAGCGTGGCCGCGCGGAAGTTCACCCCGTGGAGCTTGCAGCCGCGGAAGGTGACCTGGCGCAGCAGCGACCCGTGCGCGATCACCCCGGCGGCCATCGAGCCGATGATGGTCGCGCCGATCCAGCTGCTGTCGCTGAGCTCGGTCGCGGTGAGCCGGACCCCGTGCAGCCACACGTCGCTGAACCGGGCCCGGCGCAGCCGCCCGTCCTGCATGGTGACCTGGGTGAAGGCGCATTCCAGGAACCGGCTGCCCGGAGCCCGCGGGGCGTCGAAGTCCAGCCCGTCGAAGTGGGTGCCCTCGTAGTCCTCGTCGGCGGCCAGGCCGCCCTGGTGCAGGGTCAGCGAGGCGGCGTACGGCAGGTCGGCCAGGCGGTCACGGGGCACCCGACCACCCTACGGACGGGCGGCCCGGGGGGCACCACGTACCCTGGGCCTCAGGACGGCAGGGGCCACGGGGATTCCTGCGGGGGACGTCCGGGGGGGCAAACGCATGAGCAAGATTTCGCCGGGAGTACTGTCCGAGGCGCACGAGATCCTCACGCCAGACGAGTGGCGGCAGCTGGGGCGGGAGCGGCGCAAGTTCGTGCCGAGGTCCAGTCACGCAGAGTGGTCGCCGCCGCCGGACCGGCCGGATCCCGTCACAATCCTGGAGGAGCAGGCCCGGAGCCGCGTGGCGGACCTGGTCCCGATCCGGCACGGCCGGATGGCCGCCTCCCCGTTCGCCTACTTCCGCGGCGCGGCCGCGCCGATGGCCTGGGATCTGGCTCACCTGCCTACCACGGACATCCGGGTGCAGTGCTGCGGAGACGCGCACCTGCTGAACTTCGGCATGTTCGCCTCGCCGGACCGCCGGCTGGTCTTCGACGTGAACGACTTCGACGAGACGCTGCCCGCGTCGTTCGAGTGGGACGTGAAGCGGCTCGCGGGCAGCGTGGCGGTCGCGGCCCGGGAGAACGGGTTCGGCACCCGGTCCGTCCGGACCGCGGTCCGCCGGTGCGCGCACATGTACCGCACCGAGATGGAAACCTTCGCCCAGATGCGGTTCCTGGACGTCTGGTACTCCCGGATCGACGTGGACCAGGTCTCCCAGCTGTTCGACGCGGTCCAGTCGCCCAGGGCGATCCGGCGCCGGAACCAGGACGTGCAACGGGCCTACCGGCACACCAGCGTGCAGGCCCTGGAGAAGCTCTGCCACCTGGTGGACGGCCAGTACCGGATCAAGCCGGTCCCGCCGGTGGTGGTCCGCTTCGGGATCGAGGAGGAACCGGCCATCGCCGACGAGCTCCGTGGCGCGGTCCAGCTCTACCAGGACACGCTGCAGGCCGACCGCCGTGAGGTGCTTCGCCGGTACTACTTCGGGGACTTCGCGCGCAAGGTGGTCGGGGTCGGCTCGGTCGGCACCGAGGCGTTCGTGTTCCTGCTGCTCGGGGACCGGCCGGACGAGCCGCTGTTCCTCCAGCTCAAGGAGGCCCAGGAGTCGGTGCTGGCCCCCTTCGCCGGGCCCAGCGAGTACAAGCACCAGGGCGAGCGGGTGGTCCGCGGCGAGCGGATGATGCAGGCCGCGGCGGACCCGTTCCTCGGCTGGACCCACGGGCTCCAGATGGATGGCGCCGAGCCCAAGGAGTATTACGTCCGGCAGCTGCGCGATATGAAGGGCGCGATGAACGTGCCCGCCATGGACCCCCCGCAGCTCACCTACTACGCGGGCCTGTGCGGCTGGGCGCTGGCCCGGGCCCACGCCCGGACCGGCCGGGCCACGATGATCTCCGGGTACCTGGGCTCCAGCGACCGGTTCGACCGGGCCATCGAGGAGTTCGGGGTCGCCTACGCGGAGCAGAACGAGCTGGACTACCAGCGCCTGCTGAACGCGATCGAGGCCCGGCGGCTGCCCGCGATCGAGGGGCTCTGAGCCGGTCCGGGCCTTCTGTTCCGGCTCTCCCGGGCGGGGGCGGTCTCCGCTGGCCTGAATGCCCCCTGCCGGGCAGGCGCCGGGGGTGAGCCCGCCCGGGCAGGGGGCCCGGTTAGCTGCGGCGGGGACGGTGGGGTATCCCGCCCGCGGCCCGGGGGCGACCCGGGATCGCTAACCGGGGTTCTTCAGGCCTCCGGCATGTCCCCGGGGGGATCCGGCGGCAAGACGTCGTCCCCCGGGGACCGAACCTGAGCGGCCCCTCTGTCCAATTAGGCGCGCCAAAACTCGGCGCGCCATCGGTTTGACCTCTCAAGATCCGCTGAGAGCTGCGGATTAGCCCGCGCCGTGACGGAACACAAGTTGCTTTCAGCCACCCGAGACCCGGCCGTCCCAGATGGCGCGGACCGCGTCGATCGTGTCGGCCTCGGCCGCCTGCTTGTCCGGCCGGTACCGGAGCACGCGGGCGAAGCGCAGCGCCAGCCCGCCGGGATACCGGGGACTGGCCTGCACGCCGTCAAAGGCGATCTCCACCACCATCTCCGGGCGGACCCCCAGCACGCCCCGGGCGTCGGCGAGGTCGCCCCCGGGACGCTGGCCGGGCGGCTCGGCGATGTCGAGGAACCGTCCCGTCTGCCAGCGGAGCATCTCGTCGGTCAGCCCCTTGAACGTCTTGCCGAGCATGACGAAGCCCCCGGCCGGATCACGGGCGCCCAGATGCAGGTTGGACAGCCAGCCACGGCGGCGGCCGTGACCCCATTCGGCGGCCAGGACCACGAGGTCCAGCGTGTGCCGGGGCTTGACCTTGATCCACTCACCGCCCCGGCGGCCGGCCGCGTACGGGGCGTCCAGGGATTTCATCACCACGCCTTCATGCCCGCGGCCCACCGCGTCCGCGAAGAACGCCTCGGCCTCCGCCACGTCGCCGGTCACCAGGCGGGGCACCCGGAGGTCCGCCGGGAGCACCTCAGACATCAGCGCATGCCGGACGGTGGCGGGTTCATCGATCAGATCCCGCCCATCCAGGTGCAGCAGGTCGAAGAAGAACGGCGTCAGCGGGACGTCCGGGCCCTCCTGGCCGGGTGCCGCCTGGGTGCCGGCCCGGCTGGCGGTGACCTGGAAGGGCCGGGCGCGGCCGCCCGGGCCCAGCGCGATGGCCTCACCGTCCAGGACCAGGTCCTGGGCGGGAGAGGCGAGCACGGCGCGGGTGATCTCGGGGAGCCGGGCGGTGATGTCGTCCAGGGTCCGGGTGAACACCCTGACCTCCGGGCCCTGCCGGTGCACCTGGATCCGGATACCGTCGATCTTCCACTCGACCGCGGCCGGTGACATCCGCTCGAAGGCGGTGACCACGTCCGGCGCGGACGCGGCCAGCATCGGCCGCAACGGCCGGCCCACCTCGAGGCGGAAGGCCCGGAGTGCCGCCAGGGCGGCCACCGCGGCCGCGTCGTCGCTGGCCGCCTCATCTTCACGGGCCGCGCTCGCCGCGGACAGGGCCGCCTCGGCCACGGCGGGCAGCGAGCCGCCGAGCAGGTGCGCCCGGCGCACCTCTCCGGCGTCCACCCCGGCGGCCCGGGCGACGGCCTCGATCATCACGCCTTCCAGTGCGCCCTGATGCAGTTCGCCCGCGAGCAGCCGGGTCAGGAAGGACCGCTCGGCCGGGGTCGCCCGGCCGAACAGGATGCCGAGCAGCCGGCGCCGCTCAGCCTGGGAGCCGGGACCCACGGTGGCCCCTATCGCCGCGAACACGGAATCGGTTCCGGCCAGGGTCAGCGTCCCGGCGGCGGCATCCGGGCCAGCAGCGGCCGGGTCGGTGCCGGCCGGACCGGGGGCGGCCGGAGCGGGGGGACGGAGCAGGCCGCCGAGCGCCGCGTACCCCACACCGATCTGCCGCTGGCGCAGTTCGCCAGAGAGGAACGCGACCGCCACCGAAATCTCGTCCGGCGCAGCCTGGCGCAGCAGACCGGCGATCTCGTCGATCTTGACCCGGCGGCCGGACGCCAGCGATACCGCCTCTGACGTGCGCACCAAATCGCTCAGTAGCACACCACGCATTGTGCCCGATGCCGCCGGCCCGCCCCAGGGCGGGGAAACGCTCCGCCCGTGAGCGGGCCGCGGCCCCGATTTGTTATCGAATGTGGCTTGACCGGCATTGCTACTAAGCGGTAACTTCCATCAGATCGCCCCGCTGTGGCCTATCTCACCTGCCGCAGTCGCGACCCGACAACGGTGCCGGTACGCAACCCCCCCGCAGTGTGTCTGGCACCACGGACACCAGTGCCAGGAGCCACCATGCCTCCCTCCACCAGCACGCCTGCGGACCCCGCCGAGCCGGCCCCCCAGGGCCGGGTGCGGTGGCGGCGGTTCGCCGTCTTGTTCGTCCCGGCCATGGCGGCGGCCGCCGTCCTGATCGCATTAACGACTGAGGGCGTACTCGCAGCCTCCATCTCCGTCTCCGGCAGCGCCTTCGAGGTCAGCTCCAGCCAGCTGAAAGGAACTGGTTTCGAGCAGTTCGGCGGCCTGGTCACGGATAGCAAGGGAGGCCAGCATCCGGTAGCCATTTCCGCCATCAAGTCCGCCTCCCTCGCCAACCTCTGCCAGAGCGTCAGCGTGGGCCCGATCACACTGCGGATCACCGCCGGCGGCGGGAGCACGCCTACCAGGGCGAGCAACCTGATCGTCGACTCCGACAACCTGGCCGGCGACGCGACGTTCAACAACATCGTCATCGGCCAGGACGCGGGCACCCTGAACCAGGTTCCGGGGGTCACCGGGCCCTCGGGCGGCTTCGGGCAGCAGGCCGACTCGATCACGATCGACAACCTCAGGCAGAACACCTGGCTGACCACGGCCGGCACATTCACCCTGCCCGGCTTCAACCTGCGCTTCGGGAGCCCTTGCTACTAGTGGACATGTCCGAGGACGAAACGCGCTCCGCCGGGGTGGACCCGGCGGAGCCCCAACGTCAGCCGGCCCAGCCGGACGACGTGCGGGCCCGGGCGGCCCGCGCGTGGCGGGCGTTCCGGGACTGGCGCCGCAGCCGCCCGTTCTGGGGCGGATTGCTGCTTCTGCTGGCCGGTGTGGAGCTGGTCGGCATCCCGCTGCTGAGCGTGCTGGCCCACGGATCGGTCAAAGTCGTGATCTACATCGGCGTCGGCGGCGTGTTCGGTGTGCTCATCGGCGGGCTGCTGGTGGCCTGCGGCCTGCTGATCTGGTTCCACCCGGTTCAGCGGGTCTTCTACGCCATCGCCGGGGTGCTGCTGGCCGTCGCGTCCTTCGTCGCCACCAACCTGGGCGGGTTCTTCCTCGGCATGCTGCTCGGCGTGATCGGCGCCTCGCTCAGCTTCGGCTGGACCCCCGGACCTGGCCGGCTGGCCGGCCAGCACCGCCCCCGGCCACGCCAGGTGGGGCCGCCATCCGAGGGCCTGGGCCTCCTGGGCACCGGGACTGCGCCGCAGCGTGCCACTGACCGCGCCGATCGAGTACTGCAGGAGGGAGAAGGCGCGTCGGGGGCAGGCCACGAGGCACGGTGGATCCCGTGAGCCGCCGGCTGGCCCTGGCCGTGATGCCGCTCGCCCTGGTCGGACTGATGCTGCCCGGCCACGCCGCCGGCAGCGCGCGGCCGGCGGCCGCCAGCCGGCCCGGCTGCGTCATCCCTGTTCCCATCCTGTGCCCGTCGCCCAGTCCTGCGCCCTCACCCAGCAGCAGCCCGGCCCCCTCGGCAGGCCCGACTGGTTCCGCCGCCCCGACGCCGCCGCCCGGCGCGTCGCCCACCGGAACCCCCACGCCGGACCCGTCCGCCAGCCCGGGTAGGTCCCGCAAAGGCCGGAAGGCATCCTCGGTCAAGGCCACGGCAGCCGCGGGCCTGGAGGTCAGCGAGGCCCAGTTCACCCTGGTGACTGGCTCGGCGCTGCTGCTCGGCGCGTCCTACAAGGGAGTGGCGCAGGTCCCCACGGCCAGCGGGCGGACCGTGCCGATGATGGAGTTCACCATGAACTCGCTGACCTTGCAGGGCGTGCCCACATTGACCGTCACCCAGGGCGGGGTCTCGTCGGTGACGAGCGGCTCCTCGATGCAGTTCACCGGGAGCGTCGTGCTCTACGCGACCCAGCTGTCCGGCGACCTGCTCGGCGTTCCGGTGACGCTCACCCCGAGCAGCCCGCTGGCCACCATCCTGCAGCTGCTCAACTCGGTGACCCCGCTCGTCCCGCTCAAGCTCACCAGCGTGACCACGAACCAGCCGTACATCTCGTCCAGCTCGCTGCAGATCCCCGGGCTCCAGATCGCTTCCTAGGCACCCGCACAGGCGGCAGCGGGTGGCCAGCCGTACTGGCCACCCGCTGCCGGGCAGGAACCCTGGTCAGGGTGTCCTGACCTGCCCGTTCACCTCTGACTGCGCGGCGTCCGCCATCTCCCGGCGGTCGGCCGGCGTGGTCGGCGGCATGTCGGCCGGCGTCACCGGATCCGGCGCCGTGGTGGCCATGCTGCTCCGCTTGCCGCGCAGCAGCTGGGCCGCGGCGGCACAGCCCGCGCCGAGTACCACCACCCCGGCCGCGATGAGTGGCCAGCGACGACGCTTGGCCTTCGGCGGCTCGATGCGCCGGGCAGCGGCGACCATGGCCGCCGACACCCGCGGGGCGAGCCGCTCCTGCACGGCCACTCCGCCACGCTCAACGCGCGGAGCCGTCCAGGCCCGCGCCCCGAGCAGGCTGCGGCCTGCGGTCTCCTGCGCGCTCTTCGCCAGCGGCGCCACCTGGGTGGTGGCCTGGCGGGCGCGTCCCTGGGCGCGCGCCGCGCCCGCTTTAGCCTGGTAGGCGCGGCTCTGTACGCGCGCCGCCCCGGCCTTGGCCCGGGACTTTACGTCCTGACTGCTACTTCTTGAAAACACATTTACCTCCGAAACCTCCCCGGACAGCTCCCCCGCCAACCTCACTTCCCTGGGCGGGAACGCTCAACCCTGCCTTCCCCCTGAGCTTGACCCAAACCGGACTGAAGCAAACCGTGCCGCATTAACCGTGGGCCGCCCGATTCGCCGGCCCGCCGGGAGCGCCGTAAGGTCGTAAGCGGACGACCCGGCGGCAAAAGCCGTCCGGCAGGAAGCGTCCGGCGGGAAACGGCTAATGCCCGGGCGCGCCGTGCAAGGATTCGACCTATGACAAACTCGCTCACCGCGACTCTGCGGACGAATCAGGGAACGATTGTGGTCCGGCTTTTCCCTGATCAGGCACCGAAGACGGTGCGGAACTTCGTCGAGCTCGCCGAGGGATCCCGGGACTGGACCGACCCGCGGACCAGGAAGCCCAGCCGGGCCAGTCTGTACAACGGGACGATCTTCCACCGGGTGATCCCGGACTTCATGATCCAGGGCGGGGACCCGCTCGGCACCGGGACCGGCGGTCCCGGGTACCAGTTCGCGGATGAGTTCCACCCGGACCTCACGTTCAACCGCCCGTACCTGCTGGCCATGGCCAACGCGGGCCCCGGTACGAACGGCTCCCAGTTCTTCATCACGACCGTGCCCACACCCTGGCTGAGCGGCAAGCACACCATTTTCGGCGAGGTCGTCGAGGGCACTGACGTGGTGGACGCCATCAGCCACGCGGAGCGTGACCGCAGGGACCGCCCGGCCAAGGACGTGGTGCTCGAGTCAGTCGAGTTCACCGGCCCGGGCGACCCGGCGGGATCCGGCAGCTAACCAGATCCGCAGGCTGAGGAGTGGACGAGCTTCCGGCGCCCGGTTCTGAGGCGCCCGCACCGGTTCCGACTTGTTTCCGGCATCCGGACCGGGAGACCTACCTGTCCTGCAGCCGGTGCGGGCGTTCCGCCTGTCCTGACTGCCTGCGCTCCGCGCCAGTCGGCCAGCACTGCGTCGAATGCGTGCGGGAAGGCAACCGCGGCGTCCGGCGGCCGACGGCGGTGTTCGGCGGCCGGATGAGTTCGGGTGCGGTCGTCACCTGGGTGCTCGTCGGCCTGAACGTCCTCGGTTACCTGGTGGAGTGGGTCTACCCGCGGGTCGTCGGCAACTACGACATGTTCGGCGTGGCCGTGGCCCACCACCAGTGGTACCGGCTGATCACGTCGGCGTTCCTGCACGAGCCTGGGCTGGGCGGCTTCGGCCCGGCGCACATCATTTTCAACATGTGGGCGCTGATCCTGGTCGGCCCGGCGCTGGAGCAGATGCTGGGACGGGTCCGCTTCCTGGCCGTCTACCTGCTCAGTGCGCTGGGCGGCTCCGTGTTCTTCTACTTCTTCGCGGCGCCGGATCAGCCTGCGCTGGGGGCCTCAGGCGCCATCTTCGGCCTCTTCGGTGCCTGGTTCGTGCTCTCCAGGCGGCTGCGGCTGGACAGCCGGTCGATCGTGTTCCTGATCGTCCTCAACCTGGCCATCAGCTTCGCGGTCCCGTCCATCGCCTGGCAGGACCATGTGGGCGGGCTGGTCACCGGCGTGGTGGTCACGGCCGCCTACGCGTACGCGCCGCGGCGGCACCGGGCCCTCGTCCAGTCGGGCGCCACCCTGATCGTGCTGGCGGTACTGGTCATCGGCGTGATCACCCGCGACAGCCAGCTGATGACGGCCGGCTTCGGTTAGGTCTGCCAGCGGGGGCGGCCCCCCGCTCCGCTTTCCCGGGGGACTACCCCCGGAGCCCCGGCCCCGCGATTCGCCGGCTCAGCGCCACTTAGTGGACAGCACCACGCCCGCGATGATGAAGGTGAAGCCGATCACCATGTTCCAGTCCGCCAGCGCCCCGATCGGCAGTGAGCCCTGGGTCACGTAGAACACCGCGATCCAGGCCAGCCCGATCAGCAGGCAGGCCAGCATGGCCGGCACCAGCCAGCGCGGGCTGACCTTCTTCGACGCCGATCGCTTGGGCGGCGGCGTGTACACCGCCTTGGTTCTCACGCGGGACTTCGGCACGGTCGTCTCCTGGTCAGTAGCTCTGCCGAGTGTAACGCCGCGGCACCACCTAGGGACGCGGCGTGCGGGACGAGCTCGTGGCCCCGAGCGTCGCTGTGCCCGTCGGCGTGGGTGACGGGGTCGTCGCCGTCGGCGTCGGTGACGGCGGGGGCGTGGTGGCAGTCTGCGTGGGGGTCGGCGTCGACGCCACGTAGATGGTCACCGTCGATCCCTGGGGCAGGATCCCGCTGGACGGGGTCTGCTGGAACACGTTGCCCGGGGTGGCGCTGGCCGGGCCGGGAGTGGTGATGATCTGCACCTTGAACCCCGCGTTCTGCAGAATCGACACGGCGGTGGCCCTGGGATCGCCGACCGTGTTCTGCACCTGGGTTCCGCCGCCGGACACGTAGATGGTAACCGGGCTGTTGGGGAGCAGCAGCGTGCCAGCCTTGGGCGATTGCCGCACCACGGTGCCCGCTGGCTTAGCGGAGTTCGGGTCGGTCTTAGTCGTGACGCGGAACTGCTGCAGCTGGCTCTGGGCCGTGGACTCCGATTCACCAGTCACCGCGGGCATCTTGATCTTCGATGGTCCAGTGGAGACGTCCAGCGTGACCGTGCTGTGCGGCGCCACCTTGGTACCGAACTGCGGGGTCGTCTTGAAGACCTGGCCGGCCTTGTACGACGACGAGGGCAGCTTGACCACCTTCGGCGTCAGCCCCGCCCTCTTGACGGAGTTCACCGCTGCCTGCTGGCTCATGCCGACCACGGAGGGCACCGCGTCGGTCTTCCCGCCGCCGCCGTTGAGCAGCAGGTAGGCGATCACGATGATCAGGATGGCGGCGACAGCGCCCAGAATCCACCACAGGGCACGCCGCCGCCCGTTCCTGCCGCCGCCGTAACCATCCTCGTCCGGCCCGTACGGAGAGATCGCGCCGGTCGGTGCGGCCCCGGCCATCATGGTGTTCGGGCCCATCCGCTGGGTTCCGGGGGAATACATCTCCGTCGCCTGCGGAGGGGCGGCGACCGGGACGCCGGACAGCGCCCGCTGGATGTCGGTGCGCATCTCGGCGGCGGACTGGTAGCGGTCCGCCGGGTCCTTGGCCATCGCCTTCAGCACGATGGAGTCGGCCCAGGCCGGGATCTCCGGGTCGACTTGCGACGGCGGGATCGGGTTTTCCCGGACGTGCTGGTAGGCGATGGCGACCGGGGAGTCGCCGGTGAACGGCGGCCGCCCGGTGAGCAGCTCGTACAGCAGGCACCCGGCCGAGTACAGGTCGCTGCGCGCGTCCACCCGCTCGCCGCGGGCCTGCTCGGGCGACAGGTACTGCGCGGTCCCGATCACCTGGGCGGTCTGGGTCATGGTGGCCTGGGCGTCGCTGACCGCTCGGGCGATGCCGAAGTCCATCACCTTGACCTCGGCCTGCCGGGTGAGCATCACGTTGCCGGGCTTGATGTCCCGGTGGATGATCCCGTTCCGGTGGCTGTAGTCCAGCGCCCGCAGGACCCCGTCGGTAATCTCCAGGGCCCGCTCCGGGAGCAGGCGGCGGTCATCGCGGAGCAGTTCCCGCAGCGTCCGGCCGTCCACGTACTCCATCACGATGTAGGGCACGTGCGCCGGGGCGCTCATGTCCTCACCGGTGTCGTAGACCGCGACGATCGACGGGTGGTTCAGCGAGGCGGCCGACTGGGCCTCCCGGCGGAAGCGGGCCTGGAAGGTCGCGTCCCGCGCCAGGTCCTCGCGGAGCGTCTTCACCGCGACGATGCGGTCCAGGCGGATGTCCCGGGCCCGGTACACCTCGGCCATGCCGCCCCGCCCGACGACGCCGTCGAGTTCATAGCGGCCGCCGAGGAGCCGTGGCTGTGTCATGTCTCGCACGTCAGTAACCGTCCTGCATCGTTATCCGTCCATCGGGCACCGCGGTGGCCGCGCCTGATGCCACTGCCGCGGGCGGGGGGCCAGCCATTCGCATTCCGGCGTCCGCCGTGATCACGGGCCTCACCCCTTCCCCTGGGAGGCAAGGTAGGCCTCGATGATTTTCACTGCGATCGGCGCGGCGGCGTCGGCACCGAAGCCGCCACCCTTTACTACGACGCCGACAGCTATCGTCGGGTTGGCGGTCGGCGCGTAACCAGTGAATACCGCGTCGTCCAACCCTGAGTTGTTGATGCCGTTCTGGGCCGTTCCGGTCTTCCCGGCGATCTGTATCCCCCCGGTGACCTGCGTCCCGGCGGTCAGATGCGCGGTGCCCAGCGGCGACTGGACCACGTTGGTCATCATCGCCTGGAGGTGGGACGCCTGGGTGGGGGTCACCGCGGTGCCCAGCGGGCTCTGGGTGGCGGTCTGGACCGTGGACAGGTCCGGCGCCGTCACCTTCTGCACCAGGTAGGGCTTCATGAGAACGCCGTTGTTGGCCACCGCGGCGGACAGCATCGCCTCCTGCAGCGGCGTCACCGTGTCGCTCTGCTGGCCGATGGCCCCCCCGGCCCGCTGGGCGGGGTCCGTGTACAGCGGGAAGTTGCTCTGGGCGACCTGCACCCCCGGGGCGAGGGTCAGGTTGGGGTCGTTGAAACCGTACTTGTTGGCCTGCGTCCGCAGGGCGGACCCGCTGAGGTGCAGGCCCAGGTCGCCGAACGCGGTGTTGCACGACACGGTGAACGCATAGATGAGCTGCACCCTGCCGTTGCCGCAGGCCGAGCCGTTGTCATTGATCAGCTGGGTGGTCGTGCCCGGCAGGGTGAGCTTGGTCGGCGCGGGGACCTGCGTGTTCTGGTCGGCGGCCTTCCCGGTCGCGAACGCGGTGGAGCTGGTCACGATCTTGAAGGTCGATCCGGGCGGGAACGTCGTGCTGATGGCGTTGTTGATCAGGGGGTGCGCGGGATCAGCCAGCAGCCGCTTGTCGTTTCTGATCAGTTTCTTGCCGTCCAGCGTGGCCAGCTGGTTCGGGTCGAAGCTGGGATAGGAGGCCAAGGCCAGGATCGCGCCCGTCTGCGGGTTGATCGCGACGACCCCGCTCTCCCTCCCCGCAGCCTTGAGCGCGGTGTAGGCCGCCTGCTGCGCCGCCGAGTTGATGGTGAGCTGGACCGTGGCGCCCTTCTTCGGCTTCCCGCTGATCAGGTCGATGAGGTTGTGCACCTCGAGAGCGGGGTCGGTCCCGGCGAGCTGCTTGTTCTGGGCCGCCTCGATCCCGGTCTGGCTGTACAGCGTGTTGTAGCCGGTGACCGGGGCGTACATCTTCCCGAACGGGTAGTGCCGCTGGTACTCCCCGAAGTTCTTGTTCATCTTGGAAAACGCGACGACCTTCTGGTCGGAGGTGACGATCGAGCCCCGCTGGAACTGCAGCGTCGCGGAGAACGTCCGGCCGTTGCCCGGCTCGTTGGCCAGGCTGCTCGCGTCGAAGCCCTGAACGAAGTTCACGTTGACCAGCAGCGCCACGAACAGCACCAGGCAGATCAGCGAGACACGGCGGAGCGCGCGGTTCATCCGGCCCGCACCACCTGGGTCATGCCCTCGTCCTGGATGGGTTGCGGGGCCGGGCGGCGGGCCGTGTCGCTGATCCGCATCAGCAGCGCGATCCCCATCCAGCTGGCGATCAGGGAGGAGCCGCCCTGGGACAGGAACGGGGTGGTGATGCCGGTCAGCGGGATGAGCCGGGTGACCCCGCCGACGATCACGAAGACCTGCAGGGCGACCACGAACGAGAGCCCGCCGGCCAGCAGCTTGGAGAACGGGTCGCGCGCGGCGATCGCCGCGCGCAGCCCGCGCTGCACGAGCAGCCCGTAGATGAGCAGCAGGGCCATCAGCCCGGTCAGGCCGAGTTCCTCACCGAACGCGGTGATGATCAGGTCGTTCTGCACCAGCGGGGTGTTGTACGGCTGGCCCTGGCCCAGCCCGCGGCCGAGCACCCCGCCGAAGCCGAGCCCGTAGAGGCCCTGGACCAGCTGGAACGAGAAGGTGTGCACGTAATTGAACGGGTGCAGCCAGATGACGAAGCGCTCCCGTACGTGTGCGAAGAGCTGGCTCGCGATCAGCGACCCGGAGATGAACAGCAGGAACCCGATGATCAGCCAGGACGACCGCTGGGTGGCGACGTACATCATCACCACGAACAGGCCGAAGAACAGCGCGGAGGTGCCGACGTCGCCCTCGAAGACCAGCACGACCAGGCTGACCCCCCAGGCGATCAGCACCGGGCCCAGGTCGCGGGCCCGGGGCAGGTCGATGCCGAGCACGTGCCGGCCGGCGAGGGCGAGCACGTCGCGCTTGGCCACCAGGTAGCCGGCGAAGAACACGGCCAGGGCCAGCTTGGCGAACTCCTCGGGCTGCACGCTCCCGATGCCGGGGAGGGCGATCTGGATCTTGGCGGCGGTACCCGGGACCTGGCTGATGCTGGCCGGGAGCACGGCCGGCAGGGCGACCAGCACCAGGCCGATCGCGCCCAGCGTGTAGGTGTACCGCTGCAGCGTGCGCGGCTGCCGGATGAAGGCGAGGACGGCCACGAAGGCCGCCATCCCGATCGCGGTGTAGAACACCTGCAGCGCCGTGGTGGACGTGCTCATGGTCGTGATCACGAAGCCGCCGTTGCCGCCCCGCCCGGCCTCCTGCAGTCTGTAGATCATCACGATCCCGAGGCCGTTCAGCAGCGCGGCCAGCGGCAGCAGCAGGGGGTCCGCGTAGGGCGCCAGCCAGCGCACCGCCATGTGGGCGGCGCCGACCAGGACGGCGAACGCCAGGCCGTACTCGAACAATCCGGCCGGGATCTTCCCGTTCAGCCCGAGCCCCACGTTCGCGTAGGCGAGCAGGACCACGCCCACCACGAAGACCAGCATGAGCAGTTCGGTCCGGCGCCGTCCCCGCGGCACGGGGGCGGCATCCGGCTGGCTGCCCTGCCCGGCCCCGGCGTCGGTGCCCAGGGGCTGGCCGGACGGCGTGGCGATCGTGCTCAAGAAGTTCCTCCCGTTCCGGTGGCGGTGCTCCCCGGGGCCGGGCAGTCAGCCGGGAAGGCGGGCTTCGGCGGCTTGACGTGCTTCGTGATGGTCTTG
>JAOPYP010000404.1 GCA_025964635.1 Actinomycetes bacterium
GACCGAGGCCGCAGCCGGGCCAGGCACCCCCGGCCGTGACCGTGCGCGACGCCCGCCCCGCCGAGCTGGCCGAGATCGGCGACCTGCGAGTGGCCGCCTACGAGGCGGGCGGGTTCCTCTCCGACGCCTCCCACTATGGCGAGACGCTGCGGTCCCTGGGTAAGGACGGCAGCGGCCAGATACTGGTTGCGGTCGGGAACGAGGGCGAAGGCGGTAAGACGCCCGGGATCCTGGGGACCGTCATGCTGCAGTTGCCGCCGCACGCGGGGCACGTGGTGCGGGGGCCGGACGAGGCCGAGATCAGGGCGCTGGCGGTGGCCCCCGAGGCGCGCGGCCGCGGCGTGGGCCGGGTTCTGCTCCGGGCGGTCGCCGACCGGGCCCGGGCCTGCGGCGTGGGGCATCTGCTGCTGTGCACCCAGGCGACCATGCTCGCCGCCCAGCATCTCTACACCGAGGCCGGGTTCCGCCGGCTGCCCGAGCGTGACTGGGACCCGGTACCCGGGTTCACCCTGCTGGCTTACGGCGTGGAACTCTCTCGCTGCTCCACTGCCCTACGGGCCGGCGGCGTCTGAAGCCTGAGCCACCGGCCTACCGGCCGGTGGATTCTGGTTGATCGCCGGTATTCGTGGTGTCCGGCTGATTTTCCGCACTGGCCTGCTCCGCACCGGCCTCGGCACCCGCCTGCCTCGCACCGGCCTGCATGGTCCGGTAGGCCGCGAGGCCGGGCCGCGGCGGCCGGGACCGGCCGGGCGGCGCGCTGGACGGCTGGCCCGGGGCGATCTTGTGCAGCTGCTTGTTCAGCGAGCGGAACAGGAAGAACAGGGCAAGACCCATGCCCGCGACCAGGAGAAACCCGGCCAGCCCCGGGTACACCTGGCTGGCGGTGCTCGACGCGGCCACGCTCACCGGCTCACCCTCTCCCGCACCCCCGCGAACAGGTCGTCCTCGGGGAACTCGGTATCCACTACCGACCTGGCTAGATGGTAGTCCTCGGTCGGCCAGGCCGCGCGCTGCACCTCCACCGGGCAGGCGAACCACGAGCTCTCCGGGTCGATCTGGGTGGCGTGGGCGAGCAGCGCCTGATCCCGGACCGGGAAGTAGTCGGCGCACTGCACCCGGCTGGTGATCTCGACCGGCTTGCGGTCCGAAGCCCGCTCGTCCCAGCGCTTGAACCAGTCGGCGTACGGCGACTCCAGGCCCCGGCGCAGCATCTCCTCGTGCAGCGCGGTGATCCGGTCCTTGTGGAACGTGGCGAAGTAGTACAGCTTGAGCGGCTGCCAGGGGTCTCCCGTCCCCGGGTAGCGGTCCGGGTCGGCGGCGGCCTCGAACGCCTCCACCGCGACCTGGTGCGTCATGATGTGATCCGGGTGCGGGTAGCCGCCCTCTTCGTCGTAGGTCAGGATCACGTGCGGCCGGAATTCGCGGACCGCGCGCACCAAAGGCCCGGCCGCCTCCTCGAGCGACTGCAGCGCGAAACAACCCTCCGGCAGCGGGGGGAGCGGATCTCCCTCAGGCAGCCCCGAATCGACGAATCCGAGGAATTGCTGGTGCACGCCGAGGATCTCGCGGGCCCGGGCCATCTCCTCACGCCGGATCCGGGGCAGGTTTTCCCGGACGTCGGGCCGCTCCATGGCCTTATTCAGGATGTCCCCGCGCTCACCGCCGGTCAGCGTGGCCACCATGACCTCTGCGCCTTCGCGGACGTAGCGGGCCATGGTGGCGGCGCCCTTGCTGGATTCGTCGTCCGGGTGCGCGTGCACGGCCATCAGCCGCAACGGCGCTGACGGCGGGACCACCGGATCATTCGTGGCGGCAGACAAGCGAATTCCCCTCGGCACCATGAAGAAGTCAATAGGAACCGGCGCTCCGCTTCCCGGCAGGTGCACCCGGGGCAGTACCTCGCCGACAGAACATTGTGCAGGACAACGCGCTGGCCCCGCGACGACATTCCCGTATAGTGGCGGGCTCGGATGACGCTGCGGCGTCGGGCCTGGCGCACCCGGAACTCGCAAGGGGCGACGTACTTGTCAGGCCTTGTTAGCCTCGAAGGATTACCCCCGAGGAGCCGCGCACGGCTCAAAGCGGATCCGAGTGTCCGCACTGCAGGCAAGGAGTACCCGTGACCGAGACTAATAACGACAGCCTTACCTGGCTCACCCAGGAGGCGTACGACCGGCTCAAGACAGAGCTGGACTACCTCTCGGGGCCGGGGCGGGTCGACATCGCCAAGAAGATCGAAGCCGCCCGGGACGAGGGCGACCTGCGCGAGAACGGTGGCTACCACGCCGCCAAGGAGGAGCAGGGCAAGATCGAGGGGCGCATCATCCAGCTCGCGCACATCGTCCAGCATGCCCGCGTGGGTGAGCCACCGCGGACAGACGGAGTGGTCGGGCCGGGGATGACCGTGACGATCCGGTTCGACGGCGACGACGATGAGGTGACGTTCCTGCTGGCCTCCCGGGAGGAGAGCGGCGCGCCGATCGACGTGTACTCACCGCGCTCGCCGCTGGGCAGCGCGATCAACGGCAAGAAGATCGGCGACTCGGCCACCTACACGCTGCCGAACGGCCGGTCGGCCAAGGTCGAGATCCTCGAGGCCGTTCCCTACATCGGCGGCTGACGCCCGAACGCATCAGCGCGGTGCATTGTGCGCGGGGTTCCCTCGCGCGCACAATGCACCGCGCTGTTGTCGTGCACCGGGTTTCAGGCGCCGCCGACGAGCTCGGAGGCCGGGGCCTCGGCGTCGCCCGGGGCGGTACGGCCGCGCAGCGGCACCTCTTTGATGAACCAGGCCAGCACGAATGCCAGCGCGGCCGCCGGGATGGCCCACAGGAACACCCCATGGATCGCGTACGAGACCGCGTAGTACACGTCGTGCTGGATCGCCGCGGGCAGGCTCCGGACCGTGGCCGGGTCGAACTGGCCGCCGCTGGTGGACAGGTGCACGCGGGGCGATACCGAGGTCAGCGCCTCGGTCAGCCGCCGGGCGAAGATGGCGCCGAACGCGGACACCCCGATGGAGCCGCCGATCTGCTGGAAAAACAGCCGTGAGCTGCTGGCCACGCCGATGTCGCGGGGCTCCACGCTGTTCTGCGCGACCAGCGTGGTCATCTGCATCAGGAAGCCCATGCCAAGGCCCAGCGCCACCATGTACAGGCCGGAGGTGACCCGGCTGGTGTCTACCCCGAGCAGCGACAGCAGCCACATGCCGAGGGTCATGAAGGCCGCGCCGATGATCGGCAGCGCCTTGTACCGGCCGGTCCGGGTGGTGATCTGGCCCGCGATCAGCGAGGTGATCATCACCCCGACCATCATGGGCGTGAGCAGCAGGCCGCTGACGGTCGGCGAGGCACCCTGCACGGTCTGCTGGTAGAGCGGAAGGAACGTGATCGCGCCGAACATGGCCAGCCCGGTCAGGAAGCTGAGCCCCGTGACCACCGCGAAGTTCCGGTTGCGGAAGATGTGCAGTGGCAGGATCGGCTCAGCCGCCCGCGACTCGATCATGATGAACAGGGCCACGGTCACCACGGCCACCGCGCCCAGGCCGACAATCCGCGGCGACGACCAGGCGTACTTGCTGCCACCCCAGGTGGAGACGAGCACGATCGCGGTGGTGGCCACGGCCAGCACCAGGGCGCCCGGGTAGTCCACCCGGTGCTCGATCCGGCGCCGGGGCAGGTGCAGGGTCGCGGCCAGGTAGGCCAGGGCCACGCCGCCGAGCGGCAGGTTGATGTAGAAGATCCAGCGCCACGAGAAGCTGTCGGTGATCCAGCCGCCGAGCAGCGGGCCGCCGATGGTGGCGACCATCATCACGGCCATGATGTAACCCATGTACTGGCCCCGCTCGCGGGGCGAGACCAGGTCACCGATGATCGCGATCGCGCTGACCATCAGGCCGCCCGCGCCGAGTCCCTGGATAGCCCGGAACGTGATGAGCTGGGCCATCGTCTGGGACAGCCCGGCGGCCGCGGAACCCGCCAGGAACAGCACGATGGCCGCCATGAACAGCCGCTTCCGGCCATACATGTCGCCGAGCTTCCCGTACAGCGGCGTGGTGATGGTCGAGGCGAGCACGTAGGCGGTGACCACCCAGGACAGGTGCGCGACCCCGCCCAGGCTGCCCACGATGCGGGGCAGCGCGGTGCCCACGATCAGCTGGTCGAGCATGGCCAGCATGATGGCCAGCAGCAGCCCCGGCAGCACCACCAGCACCTCACGGCGCATCCCCGTCCCGGGATCGGGGCTGGCGCCCGGTGCCGTCGCTGCGTGCGTGTCTGTCATGCCGACCCCATCGATGCTGGCTCACCCGATAGCGGACTAACTACTTACCTGCCGACCGGCTAGTATGAGGCACAGGCTAGGACGCCCACTAACCGGGCGTCAAGTAAGTTTAGCGATGGGCGACGCACGGGGCGGATGAACAGTGGACGACGAGGCTGGCCAGCCGGCCGGGCGGCGCGCACGGGGTGATACCCGGGAGCGGATCCAGTCCGTCGCCCTCGAGCTGTTCGCGGAGCACGGCTACGAGAAGACCTCGCTGCGGGAGATCGCCGAGCGGCTCGACGTCACCAAGGCCGCCCTGTACTACCACTTCAAGTCCAAAGAGGACATCGTCCGCAGCTTCACCGAGGACTACGTGAGCGAAGTGGACGCGCTCATCGCCTGGGGCACCGCCCGGGCGCGCACCAGTGAGAACCGGGCCCTCCTGCTCGACCACTACAGCGTCATCGTCGGACGCCGCCTGTCCGTGCTCCGGTTCCTGGAGCAGAACCAGGCCGCCGTCCACCACCTGATGACCGAGGGCCAGCAGGATCGCAAGAAGCTGTTCCGGACCCAGTTCGAGACCCTGCGTGACCTGCTGGCCGGCCCGGACGCCCCGCTGCGGGACCGGGTCCGGGCGTCGGTGGCCGTGGTCTCGGTGGGGATCTCGTGCCTGCTGTTCGACAAGGACGCCAGCGCCCCGGGCGAACTGCACGACATCGTGCTGGAGACGGCGTGCGAGCTGGCGGGGGTCGAGCCGCCCGTGGTGAGGGAACGGCTGGCCGGGGGCGCAGCGGGT
This sequence comes from Actinomycetes bacterium, assembly GCA_025964635.1. Taxonomy (GTDB): domain Bacteria; phylum Actinomycetota; class Actinomycetes; order Streptosporangiales; family Streptosporangiaceae; genus RYN-230. The sequence goes on from JAOPYP010000404.1 coordinate 5,060, forward strand.
TAACGCGCCCCCTCCCCCACGGACCGCACGAGCGGCAGCACCCGGTACGGCAGGGGCGTGGCCAGCGCGATCACCGTGGACGCCCGCTCCACCCCGGCCACGTCCACGATCGCGTCGATAACCCGCTGCAGGTCGGCGTTGGTGCGGGCGACGACCCGGCAGAGCATGTCGCTGGACCCGGTGATCGTGTGCGCCTCCAGAACCTCCGGGATCGCGGCCAGCCGCCCGGCCACCGGGTCGTGCCCGCCCGGCTGGCGGATCTCCAGCGTGACGAAGGCGGTCACGCCATGGCCCAGCGCCACCGGGTCCACGTCCGGGCCATACCCGGTGATCACGCCGCCCGCGTGCAGCCGGTCCAGCCGCGCCTGGACCGTGCCGCGGGCCACGCCGAGCCGGCGCGAGGCCTCCAGCACGCCGACCCGGGGTTCGGCGGCCAGCAGGCCGATGAGCCGCGCGTCCAGGCGGTCGATCACCACAGCGCACCTCCGGCCT
>JAOPYP010000422.1 GCA_025964635.1 Actinomycetes bacterium
AAGGTCACAGCCTGGAGCGCGGTCACCCGCGACGGCCAGCCCGCGTTCGGCCGGGACCTGCTGCTCGGCACGCTGACCCTGTACTGGGTCACCGGCACCATCACCTCGTCGCTGCTGCCCTACTGGGCTTATGCTCACGACCCGGCCGCCGCGATGCCGGCCGGGGAGCCGCCGGAGGTGCCCGCGGCGATCAGCATCTTCGGCGGCGAGCGGGTCCCGTTCCCCAAGCCGCCCCGGGAGCTGGCCGAGCGGTACTTCCGGCTGGCCCACTGGGCCGAGCATGACCGGGGCGGCCACTTCCCGGCGGTGGCCGAGCCCGCGCTGCTGGCCCAGACGCTCCGCGACGTGTTCCGGCCGGTACGCGGCCCCTCATGACGCGGACTGGGAGGCCCGGACCCGGATTCGCTTCCCGCAGACCGGCGACTGCGTGCCCCCGGCCGGCCCGGCCTCGGTGCACATCGACCGGGACCGCGACACGGGCTGCTGCCGGGAGCCCACCGTGTGGCTGCGCCACCGGGCCGGACCCTTGGTGATCGGCCCGCCGGCCCGCCGGGCCGATCACCTCTGGCCGGTCAGGCGGCCGGCCCCACGTCCGTGAGCACCCCGACCTGGACGCCGGCGCCCCCGGCCAGGGCCGGGCAGCCCTGGGCCAGCGCGACCGCCGCCTCCAGGTCATCCGCGGAGATCAGCGAGTAACCGCCGGGCCGGGTGCCCGCTCCGCAATCGCCGAGCTCGGCGGTCTCGGCGACCGGGCGGCCCCGGTCCACCATGTGGTCGCCCAGGCCCTTGAAGAACGCGGTCCAGTCCGCAATCGCGTCCGGGCGGCCGGCCTGGTAGTCCGCTGGCATCCGGTAGGAAAACAGGAACGTGGCCATGGTGAGCTCCTCCTCTGATGGGCCACCGTCGTCCCAGGCGCCGGATCCGGGGTGGGTCACGGGCCCTGAGGGTGGCTTTTCGTTTGCTGAAAAAGCTGACACCAGGCGGGCCGCAGACTGGGCGGCCACGGGCGGAGGCGCGGCGCGGGGTTGGCCCGTGAGCCGGAGCGCCCAGTTTCCGGTCCCCGCGGGGTCAGTACCGGAAGCAGCGGGAAACAACCGGCAGGAAGAGGTGATGCGCGGTGACCACAGAGCTGATCACCCGCGCCCGCTCCGGCGACGGCGAGGCGTTTCGCCAGCTCATCGGCCCGCACCGGCGGGAGTTGATGGTGCACTGTTACCGGATCCTCGGGTCCACCCAGGACGCGGAAGACGCCCTGCAGGAGACCATGCTGGCCGCGTGGCAGGGGCTGCGCGGCTTCGAGGAGCGCGCCTCGGTCCGGACCTGGCTGTACCGGATCGCGACCAGGCGCTGCCTGAACGCGCTGCGCTCGGGCAGCCGCCGCCCGCGGGCCGGGTCGCGGCCCCCCGGGCTGGAGCCGCTGGAGCCTACCGGGCTGGGCGAGGTGACCTGGCTCGAGCCGTTCCCGGACGCCCTGCTCGAAGGGCTCGCCGACCGCGCGCCCGGCCCCGAGGCCCGGTACGAGACGCAGGAGGCCATCTCGCTGGCGTTCGTGACCGCGCTCCAGCTGCTGCCGTCACGCCAGCGCGCCGTGCTCATCCTGCGCGACGTGCTCGGCTTCCGGGCCCGCGAGGTGGCGGGCATGCTCGAGTCCACCGAGGAGTCGGTGACCAGCGCCCTGAAGCGGGCCCGCGCGGCGATGGCGTCCCGGCTGGACCCGGCGGGACGGCGGGAGCCCCCGCCACCGCCCGGCTCGCCGGCCGAGCAGGAGCTCGTGGCCCGGCTGACCCAGGCGTTCCAGAGCGGCGCGGTGGACGACGTGGTCGCGCTGCTCACCGAGGACGTGCTGCTGTCCATGCCGCCGCTGCCGCTGGAGTACCAGGGCCGGGAGCTGGCCCGCCGGTTCTTCACCGCGGTGTGGCGGGAGCGCAGCTACCGGGTGATCCCCACGCGGGCCAACGGCCAGCTGGCCTTCGCGGTCTACGTGCGGGACCCCCATGCTGGGGTGGCGCACGCCAACGGGTTGCTGGTGGCCACCCTGGCCGGCCCGCGCATCTGCACACTGACCAGGTTCGACAACAGCGTGCTGCCCAGCTTCGGCCTGCCCCGCACCCGGCCTGACTGACCACGGCTGACTGACCACGGGCCGGCTGACCACGGGCCGGCTGACCAGGTCGTCTGCGGGGCGTGCGCCGAGCCGGTGCGCCCGCGATACGAGGCCGGCCGGCCGCTCGCTAGGGGATGACCTGGATCTTGCGGCCGATGCCGCGCTTGAAGCGGTCCAGCGCCCCGGCGTAGTCCTCCAGCGGGAGCCGGTCGCTGATGAACACGTCCGGGTCGAGCACCCCGCCGGCGAACAGCTCCGCAGCCCGCTCGAAGCTGTGCAGCACGGCCATGGAGCCGGTGATCGTGATTTCCTTGTTGTAGATCCGGTAGGGCTCGATCGTGACCCTGGTGTCGTAGGACGCCACGCCGAACTGCAGGAAGGTGCCGCCCGGGCTGACCCGGGACAGCCCGTCCTGGATGGCGGGCCCGGCACCGGTGGCGTCGATGACCAGCTCCCAGCCGCGGGGCTGGTCCAGCTCGCCGGCGGAAGTGGCGGTCCGCGAGCAGCCGAGGGCGGCCGCGGTGGCCAGCCGGTCCGGGTTGAGGTCGACGACGTCCACCGACGCGGCGCCGGTGCGCTTGGCCAGCTGCAGCATCATCAGGCCCATGGTTCCCGAGCCGTAGATGAGGATGTGCGAGCCAAGCTGGGAACGGAGCACGTCGTAGCCGCGGATCGCGCAGGACAGCGGCTCGATCAGCGCGGCGTCCTCCAGCCGGACGTGGTCCGGCAGCGGCACGCAGTTGGCTACCGGGGCCAGCGCGAACTCGGCGGCCCCGCCGGGCACGCTGACCCCGATCGCGGCCCACCGCTCACACAGGTTGCTGTGCCCGAGCCGGCAGTAGTGGCACTCGTGGCAGTAGAGCGAGGGGTCCACGGCCACGCGCTGGCCCTCGGCCAGCTCGGTGACATCGGTGCCGGCCGCCACCACCACCCCGGCGAACTCGTGCCCGGGAACGATGGGCAGCGACGGCGCGAACTCGCCCTCGAGGATGTGCAGGTCGGTGCCGCAGATCCCGCAGGCGGCCACGTCCACCACGACCTCGCGGGGCCCCGGGGTGGGGTCCTCCACGCTGACGACGCTGACCTCGTGGGACTCCTTGATAACCGCGGCTCGCATGGTGACATCACCTTCCCCGATTCGCACCGGATCACATCGACGTGACCTCCCCGCGGGCCGGGCCGGCCCGCGGGGACAGTGGATGCTATTTCACGGCACCCATGGACAGGCCGCGCACCAGCTTGTCCTGTGCGGCCCAGCCGGCCAGCAGCACCGGCAGGCAGGCGATGGTGGCGGCAGCCGACAGGTGGGCCAGGAACGGTCCCTCCGGCTGGACGAAGCCGACCAGGTAGATCGGCACGGTCGCGCCGTTGACCGTGGTCAGGTTGACGGCCAGGAAGAACTCGTTCCAGGCGAAGATGAAGCAGATCAGCGCGGTCGCGGCCAGGCCGGGACTGATGATGGGGATGATCACCCTGCGCAGCTGCCGGACCAGCCCGGCACCGTCGACCCGGGCGGCCTCGATGACCTCCGCGGGCACCTCGAGCAGGAACGAGCGCAGCATCCACACCGCGATCGGCAGGTTGATCGCCGTGTACAGGATGATGAGCAGCAGCACGTGGTCCAGCAGGTGCAGGTTCCGCGCGATGAGGTACAGCGGGATGATCGCCCCGACGACCGGCAGCATCTTCGTGGAGATGAAGAAGAACAGCACGTCCCGCCACTTGCGGACCGGCCGGATGGACAGGGCGTACGCCGCGGGCAGGGCCAGGAGCAGCACGAGCAGGGTGGACACCACGGTGACGATCACCGAGTGCTCGAGGTAGGGCGGCAGCCCGTTCAGGCCGCCCGCCCCCTTCCAGACCGACGCGTACTGGGCGAACGTCGGCTTGAAGATGAAGTGCGGCGTGCTGGTGTTGGCATCCGTCTCGCTCTTCAGCCCGGTCAGCGCCATCCACAGCACCGGGAAGAAGAAGATGAGGACGACAATCCAGGTCAGCACGCCCAGCAGCAGCTTGGTCAGCGGCTTGGCCTGGCGGTCCGCGAGGGTCCTCGTCTGCTGCTTCATCGTCCGCGCATCCCTTCCTCGCTGAAGATGCTCGAGATCAGCCGCAGCGCGACCGTCGCGATCAGGATGGTCGCGATGACGACGATCACCGCCATGGCCGAGGCCCGGCCGATGTCGTAGGCCTGGAACGCGGTCTGGTAGATGTAATAGGGCAGGTTGGTCGTGTCGGTCGAGGGACCGCCCGCGGTGATGATGTAGATCCCGTCGAAGGCCTGCACGATGTAGATGGAGCCGAGCAGGACGCCCAGCTCGATGTACGGGCGCAACTGGGGCAGCGTGAGCGCGCGGAAGATGCGCCACGAGCCGGCCCCGTCCACCCGCGCCGCCTCCAGCTGGTCCTCACCCTGGCTCTGCAGGCCGGCCAGGGACAGCAGCACCATGAACGGGGTCCACATCCAGGTCAGGAACGCGATGATGGTCAGCTGAGAGTGCTGGCCGATCCAGTTCGTGTTCCCCAGACCGAAGGGCCGGAGGAAGAAGTTCAGCACCCCGAACGTGGTGTCCAGGATGGTGAACTTCCAGACCAGCGCGGCCGCGGTCGGCATGACCAGGAACGGGCTGATGATCAGCGTGCGCAGGAACCCGCGCCCGAACACGTAGCGGTTCAGCAGCAGCGCGATGCCCACGCCGATCACCACCGACGCGATGACCGGCACCGCGGTGAGCAGCACCGTGTTGAGCACGGCGGTCCGGAAGATGTGGTCCCCGAAAATCTGGGCGTAGTTCCAGAACGTGGGGAAGTCCCGGGGCGCGGTCGGGAAGTTCAGGTTGTAGCGCTGGAAGCTGTACCACAGCGTCAGCACGAACGGCAGCTGGGTGACGATGAACATGAACACCAGGGCCGGGACGAGGGGCACCCGGCGGATCCACGACTCGGAACGGCGCCGCCCGGGGCGCGCGGTGCGCACCTTCGGGACCGGCGGTGCCGAGTCAACCACATTAACCATCGACGCTGTCCTCTCCGACGGGTCTGACGGTCCCGGCCAGCCCAGGGAGGGCACTCCCGCAGGGCCAGGGGTGCCCCGCGGCGGCGCCCCAGGCCAGTCCCCAGTGATCGGCTGGCCGGAACGCCGCCACGGCGGCTTACTCTGCGTGCTAACCCGGCGGGGTCAGCCGCCGGTCTTCAGGCCGGCGCTGGTCACCGCTTGCTGGGCTATCTGCTGGCTCTTGGACAAGGCCGTGGCCACGGATTCCTGGCCGTCGATCGCGGCGGTGATCTCCGCCGAGACCTGCTGGCCGAACGACTCGAACTGGGGGATCCCGACGTACTGGATCCCGGGGACCGGCTGGGGCGCGATACCGGGCTGCTTCACGTTGACCGAATTCAGGACCTTCAGGGTCAGCGGCGCGAAGTCCTTCGCGGCCGCCAGGTACTTCGGGTTCTGGTAGGTCGAGGTGCGGGTACCCGGCGGGACGGAGGCCCAGCCGTTCTTGGCGGCGTCGTAGGCGATGTACTGCTTGGAGGTCGCCCAGTCCATGAACTTCCACGCGGCCGACTTGTTCTTGGACGCGCTTTCCAGGGCCAGGGCCCAGCTCCACAGCCAGCCCGAGGACTGGGTCTTCATGACCGGCGCGGGCGCGAACCCCATGTTCCCGGCGATCGGGCTGGGCTTGGCGTCCAGGGTGGAGGCCGCGACCGTGGCGTCGTACCACATGGCCGCCCGCTTCTGCTGCATGATGTTCAGGCACTCGTTGAAGCTGTCGTTACCCGCGCCCTTCTCGCCGTACTTGCGGACGAGGTTGACGTAGAAGTTGGTGGCCTGCTCGAAGGCCGGCGAGGTGAGGTGCGCGTTCCAGTGGGTGTCGAACCACTGGCCGCCGAAGGTGTTGACCACCGTGTCCAGGGCGGCGAGGTTCTCGCCCCAGCCCGTCTTGCCGCGCAGGCAGATGCCGGCGACGCCCTTCGACGGGTTGTTCAGCTTGGCGGCCAGCGTGGCGATCTGGGTCCAGGTCGGGTTGGCGGGCATGGTCACGTGCGCCGCCTGGAACATCTGCTTGTTGTACATCATGAACGACGACTCGCCGTAGAACGGCACCGCGTACAGCGTCCCATTCGAGGACAGTGCGTCCCGGATCGGCTTGAGGATGTCGCTGACGGCGTAACTCGGATCGCTGTTGGCGTAGGACGTCAGGGGATCTATCCACTTGTTCTTCGACCACGCGCCTATGTCATTCGGCCCGATCATGAGTACGTCGTACTGGCCGCCGCCCGCCGCGACGTCCTTTTCCACGTTCGCGCGCTCGGTGTTCTCGTCATAGGTCACGAACTTGACTTTGATGTTCGGATGACTCTTCTCGAAGCCGCCCGGGGTGAGCTGCTCGATAGTCGTCATCAGCGGGTTGGCGACCACCGCTACCGTGATGGTGACGGGGCCAGACGAGGTCGAGGACGACCCCGAACTTCCGCACGCACTCAATGCGAGCGAACTGGCGGACACGACGCCAAGTAGCGCCATGCCGCTACGTCTGCTGAGGCGGATCGGCACTGTTCCTCCTTGAAAGGGCCCCTAACGGACCGTCCGATAAATGCGCGGGTCCCGGGCCTGGCCGCGGCACCACCGCCGCGCCCGGGCCGGGACCCGCGTGACGCCTGAGGCACGCTCACCCGCCGGGTGCCACGGTGTGCTCCGCAGCAAGTGCCCTCCCCTGGCCTCCGTCGAATCGGCTGACGCCGTCCAGTGGCTCTCGGGACGCCCTGGGGGGCCCGGGAGCCGTCGTTACGGACATCGTTGTCCGCACACTTTCTGCCCTTTGACGAACACTGTCAAGAGGTGCGGGACACGATCTGATCTCGACGCGGCGTCCCGCTTCGTTGGCGTTTGGCCGGCGCACTGCCCCGATCCGCGAGCCGGGCAAACGATGCGAGACTGTTACGAACGTGTGACTAAGCTGGCAGATTTCCGAGGTAAAAGGCAGGCTGCGTGGCTCCAGGGCGTGAACGGGGCCGCCGCCGGCCCGCCGGGAGCCTGGTGCCCGGGGCGGGACGGCTGGGCGGCCGGGACGGCTGGCCGCCGGGGAGGCGGATTCCGCCGGCCCTTGCGCGGGACGGCAGCGGCTTGCCACCCTAGGGACTTCCCGCACACTCCTAACCCCGGACTGTCACGGAGTTCGCCCTCTCTTGGACAACGATGTCGGCAGAGTAAGGTTTGGAAGCCATGACAACAGGTGAGGCAGCTGGCGATCCCCGGGCGGGTCGGCGCCGGGCAGCGGGTGAGGCTGCCTCACGCGCCACCCGCCGCGGTACTGCCCGGCCGACCATGCGCGACGTCGCGGCCCGCGCGGGTGTGGGGATCAAGAGCGTCTCCCGGGTGGTCAACGGCGAGTACGTGCGGCCCGAGACCGAGCGTGTCATCGTGGCGGCCATCGCGGAACTGGGCTTCAGCCGCAACGACAGCGCCGCACTGCTGCGCCAGGGCTCCACGGCCAGCGTCGGGCTGGTGCTGGAGGATATCGCCGAGCCATTCCAGTCAGTTCTGACCCGCGCGGTGGAAGCCGTTACCCTCGCGAACGGATCCATTCTCATGACCGCCTCATCTGGTGAGGATCCGGCCCGCGAGAAGCAGGTGGTCCGCGCTTTCTGCGCCCGCCGGGTAGACGGGCTGATAATCGTTCCGGCGGCCCACAGTCACCGTTATCTGCTGCCCGATATCAAGGCGGGCGTGGCGACAGTTTTCGTGGACCGCCCCGCGGACGGAATCGACGCCGACACGATCCTGGTCGACAATGTCGACGGCGCCCGCGACGGGGTCGCGC
>JAOPYP010000561.1 GCA_025964635.1 Actinomycetes bacterium
CGCGAGCCCGGCCGCCCGGCCCGCGGCGACCCCGTCGGCGGCCCCGGCCGGGATCACCGCCGCCACCAGCCCGCGCCGGGTGACCGGCTCCGGCGTCTTCGCGGTCGGCGACTCCGTCCTGCTCGCCTCGGCCGTCCAGCTGGCGGCCGCGCTGCCCGGCATCTCCATCAACGCACAGGTCAGCCGCCAGGTCAGCGCCGGCCTGGCCGTCGTCCAGCGGCTCGCGGCGGCCGGGACGCTCCGCTCCGTGGTCGTGTTCGCACTCGGCACCAACGGGGCGTTCACGGCCCAGCAGATGCGCCAGCTGATCCGCGCGGTCGGCCCGCACCGGGAGCTGGTACTGGTCAACACGTACGAGGCCCGCCCCTGGGAGGCGGGGGTGAACCGGGTCATCGCCGCCGCGGCCCGCCGCCAGGCCCACGTGGTCCTGGCCAACTGGTTCGCGACCATCGAGCACCGGACCCGCCTGCTATGGCCCGACGAGGTGCATCCGCAGCCCAGCGGGGCCCGGCTCTACGCGCGCATGGTCGCCGCCGCGGTCGGGGCCGCCCGCACGGCGGCCGCCAGCCCGGCCCCGGGCTCCGGGCTCCCGCCGGCTGCGCACCGCTTCGCGCCCCTCAGCTGACACCACCCCCGGGGTCCAGCGCTTCGTAATGATCATGGGACTGGTGCCGTTCTGGCGGCACCGATCCCATTGCTACGAAACCGGTGTGACCGGCCGGGGCTGGTTTTCGTTGCGGAGAATTTAAAACGGTGCGCCCGGATCGGCGGAGTCCGGGGCGCGGGAGGCCATCGCGGCGGCGAGGCGGGCCCGGGCCCCCTCCAGCCACTGCTCGCAGGTCGCGGCCAGCCGCTCGCCCCGTTCCCACAGGTCCAGCGACTGCTCCAGGGTCAGGCCGCCACCCTCCAGGCGGCGGACGACCTCGGTGAGCTGGTCGCGGGCCTGCTCGTAGCTGAGTGCGGCGGCCGGGCCGCCGTCCGCGGCCGGCTGCGTTCCGCCATTCCCGGTCGGCTCTGCCTCGGCGCTCACGGCATCAACGTAGCCGGCTGGTCACGCCCGGACCCGGGGACTGACCCCGGACAGGACATCGAGCACGCCGCTGGCCAGCCGCCGCGCGTGGGCGGCGTCCTCGTCCAGCGACACCTCGGCCACCGCCAGCATGAGGGCCCCGGTCATCACGACCGCCACGGCCTCGTCCATGGGCTCGGCGCTACGGGCGAAGAAGTCGGCGTTCCGGCTGGCCCACTCGCGCAGCCGCTGCCGCATGATCAGGTCGAAGCCGGGCGGGGCGTCCCCCGAGACGAACAGCCGGGACAGCTCGCGCTCCTCCAGGCAGCCGTCGAGGTAGGCGCGCGCCGCGGCCAGGAACAACTGCCGGGGCTCGCTGACGCGGTCCTCGCCGGCCCCGCGCGCCGCCTCGCGGGCCCCGCGCGCCGCCTGGCGCGCCCGCCAGGCCTGGCCCTGGTGGAACTCCTCGAACAGCGCCACGTACAGGTCGGCCTTGCCGGTGAAGTGATGGTAGAGACTGCCGACGCTGGCCCCGGCCCGGGCGACGATCTCGGTCACCCCGGCCTGCGCGTAGCCCACGGAAATGAACACCTCACGGGCGGCGGTCAGCAAGGCGGCCCTGGTGGCCGCGCCGCGATCGGCGGACCGCACGATAGGCTGCGGAACATCTGTTGTCATTGGCCTGTCACCGCCTGCGCAGTGCTCCCCACGTGTGGGCTCCCCACGTCTGGCGCCAGGGTGCGTCGCCCTAGGCGACAAGGCTACGCCCGCCCGTCAGTCAGCCAGGATGACGGCCTGACCTCACGGGAACGGGCGCCGCAGGACGGGGGCACACGGGCCAGCACGGCCACACAGGGAAGGCGGTCTCTGCGATGACCGAGAACCAGGCATCGGCCCCGGGCGGCCCTGGGCCGACCGACCTGACGGCCGAGCCGGAGACCCACGCGCCGGACCGGAACCTCGCCCTGGAACTGGCCCGGGTCACCGAGGCGGGCGCGATGGCGGCGGCCCGCTGGGTCGGCCGCGGCGACAAGAACGGCGCGGACGGCGCGGCCGTGCACGCGATGCGGGCGCTGATCAACACGGTGTCGATGAACGGCGTGGTGGTCATCGGCGAGGGCGAGAAGGACCGGGCGCCCATGCTCTACAACGGCGAGCCGGTCGGTGACGGCAGCGGCCCGGCCTGCGATGTGGCCGTGGACCCGATCGACGGCACCCGGCTGTGCGCCAACGGCATGCCGAACGCGATCTCGGTGCTGGCCGTCAGCGCGCGCGGGTCCATGTACGACCCGTCCGCGGTGTTCTACATGTCCAAGCTGGTCACCGGCCCGGCCGCGGCTGGCGTGGTGGACATCGAGGCCCCCGCCGCCTACAACATCGCCGCCGTGGCCCGCGCCAAGACCTGCTCGCCCTCGGACGTCACCGTAGTCATCCTGGACCGGCCGCGGCACGAGCGGCTCATCGCCGAGGTCCGGGAGGCCGGCGCCCGGATCAAGCTGATCACCGACGGCGACGTGGCCGGCGCGATCATGGCGGCGACTGACGGCACGGGTGTGGACCTGCTGCTCGGGGTGGGCGGCACCCCGGAGGGGATCATCACCGCGTGCGCGATCAAGTGCCTGGGCGGCGTGATCCAGGCCCGGCTCGCGCCGCGGGACGAGGCCGAGCGGGAGAAGGCCCTCGCGGCCGGCCACGACCTCAGCCACGTGCTGACCACCGACGACCTCGTGACCTCGGAGGACGCGTTCTTCGCGGCCACCGGGATCACCGACGGCGAGCTGATGGCGGGCGTCCGGTTCCGGGCGGGCGGGGCGGCCACCCACTCGCTCGTCATGCGGGCCCGGTCCGGCACCATCCGCAACATCCACAGCGAGCACCAGCTCTGGAAGCTGCGCGCGTACAGCTCGATCAACTTCGATATCCCCAACTGACCGGGCAACTCCGACACCCCGCCTGACCGATCGGCTCCGGCGGCCCGGACTGATAGCGTGCTCATGACCCTGGGTCGACCCAGGGTGGCCGCCTGTCCAGCGAAGTCCGGTGAGAATCCGGCACTGTCCCGCAACGGTGAAGCCCCTTCCGGGGGATGAGTCCGGTCGCCTGGCCCCGCCGGCCTGCGAACGCGAGTCCTCGGTTGAAGGGCGGTTCGGTCCATGGCAGGCGCCGTTTCAGCGTCACGCGTGCGGAAAATCCGGGAGGGCCTGGCGGGCCGCGAGTGGGGCCGGCTCGCCGCGATGTTCTCGTTCATCCTGGCCCTCAACGCGGCCGGCTGGGGCATCTACGTGCTCTGCGTCATGCCGCACCATGTTGACTACCAGGGCGTGGCCGGGAGCCCCGGACTCGGCGTCGGGCTCGGGGTCGCGATCACCGCGTGGTTCCTCGGCTTCCGGCACGCCTTCGACGCCGACCACATCTCGTGTATCGACAACACCACACGCAAGCTGATGGCCGACGGTAAGCGGCCGCTGGCCAGCGGGTTCTTCTTCTCGTTCGGCCACGCGAGCATCGTCGTGGCGGTGGGGGCCGGAATCACCATCGCCGCCCGGGCCGTGTTCGGCGCGGTGGTCAACCCGGGCTCGGCGTACGAGACGGCGGGCGGCACCGCGGGCACACTGGCCTCGGCCGGCTTCCTGTACCTGATCGCCGCGCTGAACCTGGTCGTGCTGGCCGGCATCGTCCGCGTCTTCCGCCAGATGCGCGGGGGCGCCTACGACGAGCAGGGGCTCGAGGTCATGCTGCAGTCGCGCGGCCTCATGTACCGGTTCTTCGGCCCGCTGGTGCGGTCCATCAACCACACCTGGCAGCTGTACTTCGTCGGCCTCATCTTCGGTATCGGCTTCGACACGGCGACCGAGGTGGTGCTGCTCGCCGCGACGGCCTACGCCGCGATCCAGGGACTGCCCTACTACGCAGTGCTCGCGCTGCCGCTCCTGTTCGCCGGCGGCCTGATGCTGTTCGACACGCTCGACGGCTGCTTCATGAACTTCGCGTATGGCTGGGCGTTCGCGCGGCCGGTCCGCAAGGTCTACTACAACCTCGTCATCACCGGGCTGTCCATCGGGGCGGCGTTCATCATCGGCACCATCGAGATCCTCGGCATCCTGACCGACAAGCTGCACCTGCAGGGCGGCTTCTGGTCAGTCATGGCCAACTTCAACATCAACCTGGCCGGGTTCTGCATCGCCGGGCTGTTCGTGGCCGTCTGGGCGGGCGCGCTGGTCTACTGGCGGGTGGGCCGGGTCGAGGCCCGGTGGGCCGCTCACGTCGCGGCCGGGCCGCGCCAGGATCCGGGGCCGCTCAGCGGCGCGGACGCGAGCGCGGGCAGCTAGCTGACGCGAGCGCAGGCGGCTAGCGGGGGCGGCTAGCGCGGGCGGCTAGCGGGGGCGGCGGCTGAACAGGCTGCCCCGGGGCGGCCGGGGGGTGCGGACGTGGATGCGTCCCAGCACGGTCAGCGTGTGCATCTCGATGACGGGGCTTCCGGGCGGGACCACCGGCTCGGGCTGCGGGTCGGGCCGGGCCCCGGGCAGCGAAGCGGAGAGGTTGCGGGTGACGACCGTGACCCCGGCCGGCACTAGCAGGTTCACCTGGCCGCCCATCGCGCTGACATACATCACGGTGCGCCGCGCCTGCAGCAGCGCTTCCCGCAGGTCCAGCACGACCTGGCCGCCGATGGCGGTCACCACCAGCCGGTCCGGGACGACCCACCGGCCGCTGCGCCGCTCGGTCGCGAAGAAGGCGGTCACCGCGCGCGAGTTGTCCAGCCGCAGCGGCTGGGCGCCGGGCAGCGCCAGGTCATCGGTCAGCCCCGCCAGGTCGCCGAGGGTGCGCGCGGTATAGGCCCGCTGCACCCGGTGCGCGTGCTCCTCCAGCGTGATCCGCCCGTCTCCGGCCGCCTGGGCGAGCAGGGTCACCACGCGCTCCCGGTCAGCGTCCGAGGCGCGCAGGTCACGCGGACTCTGCCGGGGGTTCACCCCTCCGACGATAGCCGCCTTGACGCCTGGACGGCACGATCCCTACCCTGACCGCACGGGCCCGGCCCTGACCGCCCATGGCGGCCTGATGACACGGGCCCGGCCGCGGCCAGCACCGCCGGCGGCTCACGAGCCTGGGAGCGGCGCATGAAGCTGGACGGCACGGACCCGCGGCAGGCCGGTGACCACCGCGGGCGGATGGCGACCAGCGCCGCGTTCTTCGTCCAGGGCCTGTGCTTCGCGGTCGTGGTCACCCGCGTCTCTGTCCTGCAGACCAAGTTTCACCTGTCCAACGGGCAGCTCACCCTGGTCCTGCTCATCGTCCCGGTCATCGCCGGGGTGGGTAGCGTGCTCTCCGGCCCGCTGGCGGCCCGGCTGGGCAGCGGCACGGTGCTGCGCGTGGCCCAGCCGCTGGTCTGCCTGAGCCTGCCGGCCATCGGGTTCGCCAGCACCCGGCCGGAACTGTACGTCGCGGTGGGCCTGTTCGGGCTGTTCCTCGGCGCGGTGGACGCGACCATGAACATGCAGGGCGCGATCACCGAGAAGCGTTACGGCTACAGCGTCATCAACGCGTTCTACGGCTTCTGGAGCGCGGCCGGGATCCTCGGCGGGCTGTGGAACGCGGCGGCCGGGAAGCTCGGCCTGTCCCTGGGCGTGGCGTTCACGATCGCCGGGGTGGCCGGGCTGGCCGGCACGCTCGTCCTCGGGCCCCGCCTGTTCGGCAAGGAGGCCGACGTGGCACCGCCGTCCGAGGCCGCGGCGAAGAAGGCGGGCATCCAGATCCCGTGGCGGCCGATCATCTACATCGGCCTGGCCATGTGCTGCATGTACATCGGCGACGCCGCCGTCTCCAACTACGGCTCGGTCTACATGTCGAAGGTCCAGCACGGCGGTAAGGCCCTGCTCCCGCTGGCGTTCGCGGCGTACCAGACGATGATGGTGGTGGGCCGGGCCTTCGGTGACCGCACGGTGCGGCGGTTCGGCGCCACGGCGGTGGTGCGGACCGGGGCGGTGGTCGCCGGGCTGGGCCTGCTGGGCGTGGTACTGGCCCCGTCCCCGTACCTGGCTATCGCCGCCTTCGCCCTGACCGGCCTGGGCTTCTGCGTGGTCCCGCCGATGTGCTTCTCGGCCACCTCGAAACTCGATCCGACCGGGTCGGGTATCGCCATCTCGCGGGTCAACGTGTTCAACTACGTCGGCTTCGTGCTCGGCGCCGCGCTGGTCGGCGGGATCGCGGGCGGGGTCGGCGGCCCGGCGGGCTGGCGCGCCGCCTATGCTGCGCCGCTCGTCCTGACCGTGGTCATCATCGCGCTGGCCGCCGGGTTCGAGCCGGGCCGGGCCCGGGGGGCGCGGGACGAGACAGCGACCACCGCGGAGGCGGGGTCGCCGGCTCCGGGCTGACCGGCTCCGGGCTGACCGGCTCCGGGCTGACCGGCCCGGGCTGACCGGCCCCGGGCTGACCGCCCACCCCTCCTGCCGGGCCGCTAGGAATTGCCTCGGAAGCCTGTTAGTTTGCCGCTAGCAACTAGTTTGCTCATCGCAACTATTCAGTGCGAGGGGGAGAGAGCCCCGTGGGCGAGTCTGCGAAAGGCCACATAGCCTTAGGATCACGCGCCGGCGCT
>JAOPYP010000445.1 GCA_025964635.1 Actinomycetes bacterium
CTCGGGGGCGGCAGCACCGAGATGGCCCGGAACATCATCAGCGAGCGGCTGCTCGGCATGCCCCGGGAATTCGCCGCGGACCGGGATGTCCCGTTCAGCGAGGTCCGGCAGGGCCGGTCCTGATCCCGGGCCGGCGGCATCGGCCCCGGAGGCAGGCGATCAGGCCGTCCTGGCCCGCCAGTCCGGGTACAGGCCCCGCTCCAGCGCGACGTCCTGGGCGTCGATGTTGGACCGCTGCAGCGGGTCGGCCTCGGGCGACATGGCCAGCCAGGCCACCACCGCGCCCACGGCCTCGGGCGGCCCGGCCTGCGCGGACGCGAAGCCGAACTCGTCGGCGTCGAGGGAGTTCCGCTCGGTGAGCACGAAGCCCGGGTTCACGTTGAACGCCCGGATCCCGTCGCCGCCGTGCTCGGCCAGGATGCTGCCCACCAGCGTGTGCCCGGCCGCCTTGCCGATCCGGTAGCCGAGGCCGGGCCGCGGCGCCGCGGGGTAGAAGTCGTAGCCCGCACCGGAGCTGGTGGTGACGAACGTGCCGCGTCCCCGCTCCAGCATCCCGGGCAGCAGCAGCTGGGTGATCCGGATCGGGGCCACCCCGTGGGCCATGAGGAACAGCGGGTACTGCTCGATCGGCGTCTCGATGATGTTGTCCATCAGGCCGGGCCCGATGTGCCGGCCGTTGTTCACGACCACATCGACGCCACCCCACGTGCCGATCAGCTGCCCCACGGCGGCCTCGACCGAGGCCAGGTCGGTGAGGTCCATCTTCAGCGGCAGGGTTTCCTGGCCGGTCTTCGCGACCAGCGCCGCCGTCTCCTCGAGGCTGCCGGGCAGCGGGCGGGTGTCCTTCTTGTGCACGGTCTGGGAGTGCTCCGCGGTGGGATCGGAGCTGTGCAGGGTCCGCGCCGCGACCGCGACGTCGTACCCGTGCTCGGCCAGGGCGATCGCGATCGCCTTGCCGATCCCGCGGCTCGCGCCGGTGACCAGCGCCCGTTCTGCCATGTCACACCTCTGCCTTCATCATGATGACGACCTTGCCGATGACCGTGCGGTTCTGGACGGACAGCAGGGCGGCCACGATGTCGCCCAGCTCATACCGGGCGCTGATGTAGGGGCGCAGCCGGCCCGCGGCGAAGTGCCCGGACAACTCGGCCTCGTCCCGCGCGGCCAGGCCGGGACGGTGCTCGGTGAACGTCCGAATCTCGAAACCCTGGACGATGACGCCCTTGAGCAGCACCAGGTTCAGCGCGATCCGGGGTATCTCGGCGGACGCGAACCCCAGGCATACGAAGCGCCCGCCCCACGCAGTCGCGCGGAGAGCCTGCTCCGAGTACCGGCCACCCACGGGATCGACCACCACGTCCGCGCCGCCGCCGGTGATCTGCTTGATCCGCTTCTTCAGGTCTTCCCTGGTGTAGTCGATCACCTCGTCGGCGCCGCGGGCCCGGCACACCGCCAGCTTGCCCGGGGTGGACGCGGCCGCGATGACCCGGGCCCCGAGCAGCTTGGCGATGTCGACCGCCGCCAGCCCGACACCGCCCGCCGCACCCAGCACGACCACCCAGTCCCCGGGCTGCAGGCCGGCCACGCTGCGCAGAGCGTGGTACGACGTCAGGTAGGTCACCCGGAACGCGGCCGCGTCGGCCAGGTCCGCGCCGTCCGGCACCGGCCACAGCGTCCCGGCGGGGACGGTCACGCGCTCGGCGAAGGCGCCCACGGCGACCCCGCCCGCGACCCGGTCCCCGGCCGCCAGCCCGGTGACCCCCGGCCCGGCCGCGGCCACGGTGCCGGCGAACTCCGACCCGGGAATCAGCGGCAGCGGCCAGGACATCTGGTAGCCACCGTTCATGATCAGCAAGTCGGGGAAGTTCACCGCCGCGGCCACCACGTCCACGGTCACCTCACCGGCGCCCGGCCGCGGGTCCGGCACCTCCTCCACGGCCAGCAGTTCCGGCGGCCCGTAGCCCGCCATCCGCGCGGCCCGCATCAGTCCTGGTCACGCCCGGCCGGGGCGGGTGCCCCCAGCAGCACGGCCTCGGCCTCGGCGCGGCGCGTGGGGATGTGCTCGGTGGGCCACATGCCGGGCGCGGGCGCGTAGCCGTGCAGCAGCTGGCGGGCGATGGTGGTCTGGTGCACCTCCGTCGGGCCGTCCGCGAGGGCCAGCATCATCCCGCTCGCGTAGATGCGGGTCAGCGGCAGATCGTAGGTGGTGCCGAGCGCGCCGTGGATCTGGATGGCCCGGCGCGCGACGGCTTCCAGCACCCGGGGCGTCTGGACCTTGATGGCCGCGATGTCCTTCCGAACCCGCTGGTAGTCCTGGTACTTGTCGATCTGCCAGGCGGTGTACATGACGAGCAGGCGGAACTGCTGGATCTCCAGGTACGAGTCGGCGATCATGTTCTGCACGGCCTGCTTCCGGGCCAGCAGCTCACCCTTGGTCGTGCGGGACAGGGCGCGCTCGGCCATCATGTCCAGGCACCGCTGCGCGCTGCCGACCGCACGCATGGCGTGGTGCACCCGCCCGCCGCCCAGGCGGGTCTGCGCGACGCCGAACGCGCCGCCCTCGTCGCCCAGCATCGCGCTGGCGGGCACGCGCACGTCGGTGTAGCGGATCAGCGCCTCGGTCCCGTCGTCAGCCGGCTCGCCGAGGTGGGCCAGGTTGCGCTCGATCTCGATGCCCGCCGTCTCGGCCGAGACGAGGAACATCGACATGCGCGTGCTGACGGTCGCGCCGGGATTGGTGACGGCCATGATGATGAAGAAGCTCGCCCAGCGGGCGTTGGAGGAGAAGAACTTCTCGCCGTTGATGACCCACTCCCCACCGTCGCGGACCGCGCGGGTGGTGAACACCCCGGGGTCCGCGCCGCCCTGCGGTTCGGTCATCGAGAAGCAGGACACGATGTCGCCTTCCAGCAGCGGCTCGAGGTACCTCTGCTTCTGCTCCGGGGTCCCGTAGTGGGCGATGATCTCGGCGTTCCCGGTGTCCGGCGCCTGCGACCCGAAGATCCGCGGGCCCCAGATCGACTTGCCGAGGATCTCGTTGAGCAGGGCCAGCCTCAGCTGGCCGTATCCCGGGCCGCCGAGTTCCGGGCCGAGGTGGCAGGCCCACAGCCCCCGCTTGCGGACCTCCTGCTTGAGCGGGTCGACGACGTCGCGCTGCCGCCTGGTCAGCGGCCGGTAGGTGTCATGCGGCCAGAGCACGTCGAGCTTGTACACCGTGCCGGTGACGAACTCGTCGGCCCAGTCGAGCTGCTCCTGGAACTCGGGCTCGACGGTGAAGTCCCAGCTCATTGGTTCGCGCTCCTCAGTCGGTGGGTTAGGGGATGCCGCCGTCGACCCGGATGGTCGCCCCGGTGGTGTAGCTGGAGGCGTCGGAGGCCAGGTAGAGGGCTGCGCCGACGATCTCGGAAGGCTGGCCGCCGCGCTGCAGCGCGATCCGCTTGATGCTGACGCTGAACGCGTCCATGTCCCACGCCCTGGACACGTCGGTGAACATGGTCCCGGACATGAGCGTGTTCACGCGGACGTGCGGGCCGAACTCCTGGGCCAGCCCCTCGGTCATGGCGTTGAGGGCCGCTTTCGCGCCGGCGTAGGGAATGATCGACCCGGTGGGGCGGATCGACCCGGACGAGCTCACGTTGATGATCGAGCCGCGCCCGGCCGCGACCATCCGCTCGCCAACCAGCGCGCAGAGCCGGAACGGCCCCTTGAAGTTCAGGTTCAGCACGCTGTCGAACAGCTGCTCGGAGACACCGGACAGCGTGTCGTACAACGGCGACATCCCGGCGTTGTTGATCAGGACGTCCACCTGGCCGAACCGGCTGTACACCGCGTCCACGAACGGTTCGGCCTGGTCCCAGCGTCCCACGTGCAGGGGGTAGGGCATCGCCTGGCGGCCGGTCTCCTTCTCGATCTCCGCCGCGGCCTGCTCGCACGCGTCCAGCTTCCGGCTCGCGATCACCACGTCGGCCCCCGCATGGGCGCAGGCCAACGCCATCTCGCGGCCCAGGCCCCGGCTGCCGCCCGTGATGATCACTACCCGGCCGGACAGCGTGAACAGGTCCCCGAGGTAACTCACCTCACACGCTCCGGGCCGGGATGGACCGCGCGAGCCCGGCGGCCTTGCGCATCAGCTCGAGGACCAGCACCCCGAAGCTCTCGAGCTGCGGGTCGCCGCGGCCGCTGACGAAGCGCGCGTAGCTCATCTCCAGGACGATGGCCAGCTTCCACCGGGCCAGGACGACGTAGTAGTCGATGTCCTCGGTCGAGCGGCCGCTGATGGTCTCGTAGTGCTCCAGCAGGTCGTCGCGGGACGGCATGCCGGTGATGTCGAGGTAGCGCGCGGCGGTCATGTCGTCGGCCTCCGGCCCCCAGGCGATCAGCGCCCAGCCCAGGTCGAGCAGGGGATCGCCGATCGTGGTCATCTCCCAGTCGATGACGGCGGCGAGCCTGGCCGGCACGTCGTGGCTGAACATGATGTTCGCGAACTGGTAGTCCCCATGCATGATGCCCGGCTTCCAGTGCCGTGGCCGGTTGTGACGCAGCCATTCCGACGCCTCGTCGAGGCCGGGCAGGTCCCGGAACTGGTACCCGCCCAGGAACCCGAGCCAGCGGTCGACCTGCCGGTCATGGAAGTTGTCCGGGCGGCCGAAGTTCCCCAGGCCGCGCGCCTCCCAGTCCACCCGGGACAGCAGCGCGGCGCCCTCGACGAGGCCGTAGGCCAGCGGAGCGCGCTGCTCCGGGTGCGTGCCGTACGGGGCCGGCCAGCCCGTGGTTCCCGCCGGGGACCACCCGGAGATCTCCGCCATCAGGTAGAACGGGCTCCCCAGCACGCCGGGGTCGGCGCAGCCGGCGGCCAGTTCGGCGTGGGGCACGTCGGCGCCCCTGAGGGCCCGCAGCAGCCTGAGTTCACGGCGCAGGCCGTCGTGCCGCCTCGCGTCCGCGGCTGGCGGCGGGATCCGCATGATGCTGCGGTGCCCAGGGCGGGTCACGGCGTAGAGCTCGTTCTGCGAGCCGCCCGCCAGGCGGGACAGCTGGGGGATCTCGCCCGCTCCGGGCAGGCCCTCGCTGTCCATCCAGCGGGCCAGCCGGGCCAGGTCGAAGGCTGAGGCGGTACTGGTGTCGGCCATGCTCCGAGAATACAGATTCTGATGTGACAGAATCAATATTCTTTAGCGAGAGATCTCTTGATTCTGGAAGCCTCGTGCATACTGGGCGCGTGACGGCAGGCGGTCCGGCGACGACGGTGCAGGCGGCGGTGGACCGCGCGCTGGCCAAGCAGCGGGCCGACGCCACCCGGGAGGTCGAGGCGATCCTCGACGCGGCCCTGCGGGTCGCCGAGCGGGTGGCTCCCGCGGCGCCCCGGGTGGCTGACATCGTGGCCGAGGCCGGGATCTCCAATCAGGCCTTCTACCGGTACTTCGCGGGCAAGGACGACCTGATGAAGGCGGTATTCGAGCGCGGTATCACCCGGCTGTACAGCTACCTGGAGCATCAGATCGGCAAGGAGGCCGGGCCGGCCGGGCGGGTCGAGGCGTGGATCCGGGGGGTGCTGACCCAGGTCACCGACCGCAAGGCGGCCCGGCAGAGTGCGGCGATCATCCGGCAGCTGGGCCAGCAGAGCGACACGGACGACACGGGGCTGCTCGCGGCGGTCGGCGCCCTGCTCGTCGAGCCGGTGGCCAACGCCGGGAGCCTCGCCCCGGAACGCGACGCCGCGCTGATCGATGAGGCGGTGTTCGGCCTGATGCGCCGGCACGCGCGGCTGGGTACCGCGCCGAGCGCGGCCGACTGCGACCACGTCGTCCGCTTCTGCCTGCGCGGCCTGACCACGGAGCCCTGACCACGGAGCCCACGGAGCGCTGATCGGGAGCTCCGCCCGGAGGCCCCACCCGGCCAGAAAGGCCCGGGCCCCCCTTGCCCACCGATACGGAAAACATTACGGTAAGTGGGTCAGCAGCCTCGTTCCGAGCAGGGAAGCCGCGATGCCGTCCGATCTCAGCGCTGAGCAACTCGGCCACCTCACGATGTTCACCGACGACTACGACGCCGTGCTGGCGCAGCTGCGAGCCACGCAGGGAGACGACGTCCTCCGGATCAACGGCCTGTCCGTGCACTTCGCTCCGGTCACGGTGGGCGGGGGCGCCATCGCCCGGGAGCGGGCGTACTGGCCGGACGACCACCCGCTCGGCATCACGGGCGACCCGACGATCAAGTTCGCGTCGCCGGATCCCAAGCAGGCCGCGGCCGACCTGGCCGCGCAGACCGGGCGGCCTGACTACGACGCGGACCGCGGCCACCTCAACGCGGTCGGATACGGCGTCCGCTTCGGGGACCACGCGGTCGAGTTCCTCGGCTCGGCCAGCGGCGGTGACCATGACCTGGTCGGCGGGTTCCTGGCCGGGCCCGGCCCGGGAGTCTTCAGCACCACGTACCTGATCCGGGACTTCGGCGCGGCGCGGGCGGCGCTGGCCGCCCAGGACATCCGGTTCACTCAGTGGGGCCGGCATTCGCTGCTGCTGCGGCCCGAGTCCGCCCCCGGGGCCCGGATCGAGCTCACGGACGCGAGCTAGCCGGACCGGGGCTGGCCGGATCGGGGCTGGCCGGATCGGGCCCGAGCCAGTCGCGGACCCACCGGCGCAGCAGCTTGCCGCTCGGCAGCCGGGGCAGCTCGGCCGCGAAGACGAGCTCGCGCGGGCACTTGAATCCGGCCAGGTGGTCACGGCAGTGGCCGAGCAGCTGTTCGGCCAGCCGGGAGTCCGCGGCCACCCCGGCCTCGGCCTGCACCACGGCGACCACCCGCTGGCCCATGTCCTGGTCGGGCACCCCGACCACCGCCGCGTCGAAGACCGCCGGATGCATGGTGAGGACGTTCTCGACTTCCTGGGGGTAGATGTTGACCCCACCCGAGATGATCAGGTCCACCCGCCGGTCGGACAGGTAGAGGTAGCCGTCGGCGTCCAGCCGCCCGACGTCGCCGAGCGTGCTCCAGCCCTGGTCGTTGAACGCCCCGGCGGTCTTCTCCGCATCGTGGTGATAGGCGAAGGCCGCGGTTCCCTCGAACCAGACCGTGCCGATGCCGCCCGGAGGCAGCTCGGTTCCGTCGTCGCCGAGGACATGCGCCTGGCCGTACATCGAGCGTCCCACCGAGCCGGGATGGGCGAGCCAGTCCGCGCTGTCGATGGCGAAATAGCCATTGCCCTCACTGCCCGCGTAGTACTCCCAGACGACCGGCCCGAACCAGTCGATGATCTGCCGTTTCAGCTCGACCGGGCAGGGGGCCGCCGCGTGCACCACGGTCTGGAGACTGCTCAGGTCGAAGCGCCGCCGGTCCTCGGGCGGCAGGCGCATCAGCCGTTTCATCATCGTGGGCACGAACTGCACATGAGTGACCCGGTGCCGCTCGATCAGCTCGAGCGTCTGCCGGGCGTCGAACCGCTCCATGGCGACAGTGGTGCCGCCGGCGCGTTGCGTGGCCATGCTCCAGCCGAGCGGGGCGGCGTGATAGAGCGGGCCGGTCGACAGGTAGACGGAGTCCGGGCCCAGCCCGTACAGCTGGCGCATGAGCTGGTCGATCGGCCCGGTGGTACCGACCGGGGTCCGTACCGGGTCGCGCAGGATGCCCTTGGGCCGCCCGGTGGTGCCCGAGGAATAGAACATCGCGAAGCCCTCCCACCGCTGCGGGAGGCCGCCGTCAGTCCTCCCGGCGGCCCCGGCGGCGATCCGCGCGGCCGCCCCGGTGGCCGGCCCGGCGCCCGCCAGCACCGGGATCACGGCTGGGACGGCCGCGCAGATCTGCTCGGTCAGCGTCCGGTGGGCCGGTGAGGCCACCAGCACCGCGGCGCCGCAGTCCGCCACGATGTACGCGGCCTCGCCGGGCGTGAGGTGCCAGTTGACGGGGGAGTAGTAGAGCCCGGTGCGCTGCGCCGCCCACACGACCGGGAACAGTTCCGGCTCGTTAGCGAACAGCACGGCGATGTGGTCACCGAAACGGAGCCCGTACCCCGCGAGCATCGCCGCCGCCTCGTCGATGCGCTGCTGCAGCTCCGCGAAGGTCCACCGCAGCCCGCTGCCGCCCATCAGCAGCGCCGTTTTCGCGGCGGGCGCCACGGCGCCGAGCCGAGGATTCATGCCGCGAACCTCCTCAGGCGACGATGCCCGATTCCCGCATCTTGGTAACGACCTCCGGCGGGTAGCCCGCCGCCGTGAGCACGTCGTCGGTGTGCTCACCGAACTCGGGCGCCCGGGTGGCCCGGGACGGCTCGTGGTCGAACATGACCGGCGGTGACACCAGCGACAGCGTGCCGCCCTCGTACTCCACGTCGGTGACCATACCGTTGGCGACGGCCTGTGGGTCGTCGTGCATCTCGCCCACGTTCTGCACCGGGGCCCAGACGCCGCGCAGCGTGACCAGGATCTGGCCCCAGTCGGCGTAGGTCTTCGAGGCGAAGACCCCGTCGAGGATGCCCACCAGCTCGGCGCTGTGGCCGGCCCGGCCGGCGGCCGTGGCGAACCGCGGGTCCTCGGTCAGGTCGGTGCGGCCGATGTGCTCGCAGAAGTCGATCCACTCGTTCTGGTGATCACCGAGCATGGAGAGCATCACGAACCGGCCGTCCGCCGTCACGTAGGTGTTGCTGGTCCAGTGCAGGGCGGAGCGCGGCGTCTTGGACTGGAAGAAGCGCTGGCCGGGGTCGAACTTGCTGCTGGTGATCGCGGGGGCGTTGAACCACATCGCGGTGCCCAGCAGCGATGAATCGACGACCATCGGCTCCCCGGTACGCTCGCGCTGCAGCAGTGCGGCGGCAATGCCCCCGGCGAAGACCAGCCCGGACATGCCGTCGCCGTGGCCGATCATGCCGGGGGGCCACTCCGTGCCGGTGACGGCCATCGTCGTCGAGGCGAGCGACCCGCGGTTCCACCAGGTCGCGCCGTCATAACCGCCGCGGTGGGCCTCCGGCCCGAGCGGCCCCGCACCGCTGCCCTTGGCGTAGACCAGGCCCGGGTTGACCGCGCGCAGATCCTCGACGTCGAAGCGCAGCTTCTTCCGGGTCCGCTCGAGGAAGCTGGTCACGAACACGTCGGCCCCGGCCACCAGGGTGTGCAGGACCTCCTGGCCCTCCGGGGTGGCCAGGTTGATCGCGATGGACCGCTTGCCCCGGTTGTAGTGCTTGAACAGCCAGTGCGCGTGGCCCGGTTCGAGCGAGCCGCCCATGAACACGCGCATCGGGTCGGGGGCGGCCGGGTTCTCGACGTGCACGACGTCCGCGCCCCAGCTGGCCAGGATCGCGGCGGCGGACGGGCAGAAGGCCCACATGGTGACGTCGATGACGCGGATTCCCTGCAACGGCTTCATCGCGGTGCTCTTTCTCCGGACCAGGGGCCGGCGGGTGGGAGGTGGGTGGGATGACTGGGTGAGTGGCCGGGGGCTCAGGTCCGGGTCAGCACCATCGCGCCGCACTGCGGTCCGTGGGCGTTGGCCACCACGGCGACCCGCGCGCCCGGCACCTGCCGCGGCCCGCAGTCGCCGCGCAGTTGCTGGACCGCCTCGGTGAGGAAGCTCAGGCCGTGCAGCCGCCCGGACGCGAGCTGCCCGCCATTGGTGTTGAGCGGCAGCGCGCCGCCGGGCCCGATCCGCTTGCCGCCGTCCACCCAGTCGCCGAACTCGCCGATCCCGCACAGGCCCAGGGCCTCGACCCAGGAGATCGTGATGTGCGTGAACCCGTCGTAGAGCTCAGCGACGTCCACCTCCGCCGGGGTCACGCTGCTGGTCGCCCACAGGTGCTGCGCACACCCGATCGTGCCGCCGAACACGAAGTCGTCGCTGAACGTCCAGTCCGGGCGCGAGCCGGTGCCGAACGCGACGGAGTCCACCGTGACCGCCGCCCCGGCCAGGTCCCGGGCGCGCTCGGCGGTGGTGATGATCGCGGCGCAGGCGCCGGTGACCGGGTAGTCGCAGTCCAGCAGCCGCAGCGGCTCGGCGATGAACCGTGAGGACAGGTAGTCGTCCATGGTGAGGGGCTGGGTCAGCACGCCGCGCTCGTACATGGCCGACCACTGCCGGGCATTCAGCGTGATGTGGCCGTAGTCTTCCTCGCTGCCGCCCAGTTCGGCCAGGCGGCGGTACTTCTTCATGCCGATGGACGGGATGATGCCGCCGAAATCCCCGTACGGCAGGGTGAACTGGGCCGCGTTCCCGGCCGGGGGCACCTCGGTCCGGCCGGACTGCTGGCCCCACTCGCGGTTGACCGAACGGAACACCAGCGCCACGTCGCAGACGCCGGATTCGACCGCCGCCACCGCGGCCATCGCCGCGGCCAGCCCCGATGGCCCGCTCCCGCCCAGGTCACCGAACGCCCTGAGGTCGGGGATGCCCAGCAGGCGCTGGACGTTCACGGCGATCTGCGACCCGGCCCCCGGGTACTCGAACACGGCGTCGATCTGCGAGGTGGTCAGCCCGGCGTCATGGAGGGCCCCGAGGCAGGCGTCCACGACCAGCGGACGCGTGTCCACCCCGATCTCCCGGTGCACCGAGGAATAGCCGACACCGACCACGGTGGCCTGCCGCGCGCCCTTCACTCCGCGCCTCCCCGTTCTGGCTGGGACCGTGCCGGCCGGAACTGGGGCAGTGCATAGTCACCGCGCGGCTCGAAGACGACCTCGAGAGGGTCGCCGGCGGCCAGGCCGGCCGGCGCCGCATCGACAATGTTGGTCAGCAGCCGGGCACCGGGGGCGTCGTCCAGGTCGACCAGGGCGATCGTGAACGGCAGGTCCTCGGCGAAGATGGGGAGGAACGCCTGGTGCATGACGGTCAGCGCGTACAGGGTTCCCCGGCCGCTCACCCTCACTGGCCGCACATCGCGCGACTGGCATTTCTCGCAGACCACGGTGGGCGGGTACTGGAAGCTCTCGCAGTCGGCGCACATTTGGACCAGCAGTTCGCCGCGGGCCGCCCCCTCCCAGAAGAAGGCGCTGGCGGCGTCGGGGATCGGGACCGGCTTGCTCATGCGTGTCTCCTGCGCTGGGGAACCAGCAAGCGGATGCTACGGTAAACAACACTGTACTTCTTACTGTAAGTTTGTCCACGGTCTCGTGCTGCTGACGGCGACGGCCCGGACGTCCCTCGCGGGACGCGTGGCCGGGGCCGGGGAAGATCGCCCAGAATGCCGCCGGAACAGCCGTGACATTACTCACAGAGAGAGATACCGTAACCGGTACCGCGAGGGCTGCGGTAAGTGCGCGGCCGCGACGAACGCCTCTGGAGGCCGGATGCTCCCCAAGGACGCACAGATCATCTCCGTCGATGACCACGTCATCGAACACCCGCAAGTGTGGCTCGACCGGCTCCCGGCGAAATACGCGGACGCCGCGCCGCGCATCGTCCGGCAGCCCGACGGCAACGACGCCTGGGTGTACGAGGGGCAGATCGCCGGTAACTTCGCCCTGAACGCCGTGGCCGGCAAGGACCCGAAGGAGTTCGGGCTCGACCCGCGCCGGTACGACGACATGCTCCCGGGCTGCCACGACATCCATGACCGGATCAAGGACATGGACCTCGAGGGTGTGTGGGCCCAGCTCTGCTTCCCGAACATGGGCGGCTTCGCGGGCAGCGCGTTCGCGAAGTCCAAGGACTGGGACCTGGCCAACGAGTGCATCAAGGCCTACAACGACTTCATCCTCGACGAGTGGTGCGCTGCCTACCCCCAGCGGCAGATCCCGCTGATGATGGTGCCGTACTGGAACGTCGAGCAGACGGTGGCCGAGATCCACCGCACGGCGGCCAAGGGCGCGAAGAGCATCACGTTCCCCGAGCTCCCCGACCGGATCGGGCTGCCGTCCTGGCACAGCGCGCACTGGGACCCGGTCCTCGCCGCCGCGTCAGAGGCGAACCTCCCGCTGTCGCTGCACTTCGGCTCGGGCGGAGCACCGCAGGCCTCGCCGGAGGCGATGACGACCAACTTCACCGTGGCCATCTCGCTGTTCGGCCTGAACTCGATGAGCGCGACGGCGGAACTGCTGCTCTCCAAGGTCTTCCACAAGTTCCCGGACCTCAAGATCGCGCTGTCCGAGGGCGGGATCGGGTGGATGCCGTACATGCTCGAGCGCATCGACTACGTCTGGGAGCGGCACCGCTGGTACAACGACGTCGACAAGGACATGCGCCCGTCGGAGCTGTTCAAGGGACACCTGTTCGGCTGCTTCATCTCCGATACGGCCGGCGTGTTCTCCCGGCACCTGATCGGCGTCGACCAGCTGATGTTCGAGAGCGACTACCCGCACTCGGACAGCCAGTGGCCGCACACCCGCAAGGTGCTCGAAGAGGTCATGTCGGACGTCCCGGACGATGAGGCCCACAAGATGGTCGAGTGGAACGCGCGGAAGCTCTACAACTTCCCGCGCCCGGCGGCCTGATTTCGTGCCCGGGCGGGTGATTAACCCGCTGTCCCGGCTGCCCGCCCGCAGGCCCGGATCGGTGCGGCGGATGTCCTCGCTGGCTATCGAGCCGGCGGGCGGGTGGGATGAGGGTGTCGTCGTCGAGGCGGTCGCGCAGGACAGCGTGGCCGGTCCCGGCGGCGGCGCCGTCGCGGTCCTCGCGGCCGCGTCGGTGACCGCGGCCATGGACGCCGGCTCCCGGCTGACCGCGGTGAGCGGGGACGTTCCCGCCGGGGTGGCGGGTGCGCTGGCCGGGATGACCCCCGTGTCCGGATTCCGCAAGGAACTGGCGCGGCTGGCCGGGGTCGGCCTGGACCCGCACTCCCTGCTCGCGGCCCTGCTGGACGACCTGCCGACGGTGCGGCTGATCAGCGGCTACGCCCGGCTGATCGAGACACCGCCGCTCGTCACCAACGGGCGGACCCAGGCGCCGGTGCTGAACATCTGCCGTGGCTGGGCGGCGGACGGCACCGCGAGCCGGCTGGCCGCGTCCGGGCACAGCGTGATCACCGGCACGCCGCCCGCACCCGCCTTCGGCAAGCTGCTCGCCGACGCGGCCGGCACCATGGGCGAGCCAGCCCTCCGGCCGCGGTCCATGCGCCGCCGGCGGATCCTCGACGTGGTCCCGGCCGGCCCTGACGTCGAGGTCTTCCAGTACTTCCGCGACTCCCACATCGACGCCGGCGGCGGTGAGGGCTCGCTGCACGAGTACCTGATGACGGCCCGGCTGAGCGCCGGCGACCTGGTGGTGCGGGCCATCTCCGTCGAGCCCCGGGCCCTCCCGTTCCCCGAATGCCCGCTGGCCGCCCCGCACGCCCAGCTGCTGGTGGGCCTCTCCACCAACGACATCGAGAGCGCGGTCCGGTCCGCCCTGAGCGGCACGACGGGCTGCACCCACCTCAACGACACGCTGCGCTTCCTCCGCTTCGCCGGGCGCCTGATATCGGCCCGCGGTCACGGATGAGGCCTGACCGAACCCCGGCGATGCCCCTGCCGTCGGGGCCTCGGCGGAATGGTGACGCTCAACACGCTGCCGTTGCGGTGGCAGGCTCGCCCGGCCTAGTCGCCACTCAGGTAGGCAGGCTGGATAAGAGAGAAAGGCAAAGGCGCATTCATATGATCGAGACGAAGGCTGGTTCGTTCACGCCTGAACCCCGCCTGCTCATCAACGGTGAGCTGGTGGACGCGGTGTCCGGGCGGCAGTTCGACAACATCAATCCGGCGACCGAAGAGGTCCTCGGTCAGGTCGCCGACGCCGGTCACGAGGACATGGCCCGCGCGATCGCCGCCGCCCGCCGGGCCTTCGACGAGACCGAGTGGTCGACCAATCATGTGCTGCGCCAGCGCTGTCTCGAGCAACTCCAGGAGGCCATCGAGGCTGAGCGGGAGGACATGCGCGCCGAACTGGTCGCAGAAGCCGGGACACCCATCATGGTGACCTACTCCGCCCAGCTGGATTCGCCAATGGAAGACGCCTTCCGGTGGCCGGCGAAGAACATCGACCAGTTCCCGTGGGAGCGCCAGCTGCCCGACGGCGAAGCCTTCGGCATCCACAGCCGGCGTCTGGTCGTCAAGGAACCCCAGGGCGTGGTGGGCGCCATCATCCCCTGGAACTTCCCGTTCGAGGTCACCGCCAACAAGCTCGGGCCCATCCTGGCCACCGGCAACACGGTCATCGTCAAGCCGGCCCCGGATACGCCGTGGAACGCTACCCGGCTCGGACGTCTCGTCGCGGAACGGACGGACATACCGGCAGGCGTAGTCAACGTCGTGAGCTCGTCGGACCACCTGGTCGGGGAGGACCTGACGCTGGACCCCCGGGTCGACCTGATCTCGTTCACGGGCTCAACGGTGACCGGCAAGCGGATCATGGAGAAGGGCGCCGCTACCCTCAAGCGGGTTTTCCTCGAACTGGGCGGTAAGTCGGCGATGATCGTCTGCGACGACGCCGACTTTGCTGCCGTGCTCCCGGCGGCGGGCGCTGCGTGCATGCACGCCGGGCAAGGCTGTGCCCTGCAGACCCGCATCCTGCTCCCTCGTTCGCGCTACGCCGAGGGCGCGGAGACGCTCCAGGCGATCATGGAGAACATCCCGTACGGTGACCCGACCGATCCGGGCATCGTCCAGGGTCCCCAGGTCAGCGCCAAGCAGCGTGACCGGGTCATGTCCTACATCCAGAAAGGCATTGCGGAGGGCGCGAACCTGCTCGTCGGGGGGAGGAGGCCGGCCCAGTTCGATAAGGGCTTTTTCGTCGAGCCCACGCTGTTCACCGACGTAGACAACTCGATGACCATCGCCCAGGAGGAGATCTTCGGCCCGGTCCTCGCCGTGATCGCCTACGACGACGACGATGACGCCATCCGGATCGCCAACGACAGCAGCTACGGACTGTCCGGCGGCGTGTTCTCGGCGTCCGGCGACCGCGCCATGGCGATCGCCCGCCGGATCCGGACCGGCTCGATCTCGGTCAACGGCGGCATCTGGTACGGGGCGGATGGCCCGTACGGCGGCTACAAGACCAGCGGGATCGGCCGGCAGAACGGCACCGAGGGCTTCGAGACCTACCTCGAGACGAAGCTAGTCGGCCTCGCCGGGTGAGACGGCCCGCAGCGCCGACGGGGCCGCCCTCGATCCTGGCCGGCCCCGGAGTGAGGACATCCAACTATCGACGGAGGCAATGGCGATGACCGGTCGGGTAGCAGGCAAGGTCGCGCTGATCACGGGCGCAGCGCGCGGACAGGGACGCAGTCACGCGATCCAGCTGGCCCGGGAGGGCGCTGACATCATCGCGGTCGATTACTGCACGTCGTTCGACACGATCAGCTATCCGATGGCGAGCGCGGAGGATCTCGCGCAGACAGCGAAGGAGGTCGAGGCGCTCGACCGCCGGGTGCTCACCGTCCAGGCTGATACCCGTGACCCGGGCGCGATGCAGCAGGCCGTGCAGCGCGGCCTGGCCGAGTTCGGCCAGCTGGATACCGTCGTGGCCAACGCCGGCATCTGCGCGATGGCGAAAGACCAGCCCCTGCAGGCGTGGGCCGACGTCAGCGGCGTGAACCTGGGCGGCGTCCTCACCACACTCAACGCCGCGATCCCGCACCTGTCCGCGGGCGCATCCATGGTGGTCACCGGGTCCCTGGCCGCCCTGCTTCCCGCCGGGCCCAGCCCGGAGCCCGGCGGCATGGCCTACACGTGGGCCAAGCGGACCCTGGTCACGCTGGTGCACGACCTGGCCCTGGTCCTGGCACCGCACTCGATCCGGCTCAACGGGGTGCACCCGACCAACTGCAACACCGACATGCTGCAGCACGAGGAGATGTACCAGACGTTCCGCCCGGATCTCGAGCACCCGACCAGGGAAGACGCGATCCAGGCCTTCCCGGTCCTCAACGCGATGCCGGTCCCGTGGGTCGAGCCGGCGGACATCAGCCAGGTCGTGCTGTTCTTCGCCTCGGACGAGTCGCGGTACGTCAC
>JAOPYP010000481.1 GCA_025964635.1 Actinomycetes bacterium
CTAGTCGCCTAGGTAGCTCATCACGTGCTTGATCCGGGTGTAGTCCTCGAACCCGTACATCGACAGGTCCTTGCCGTACCCGGAGTGCTTGAATCCGCCGTGCGGCATCTCGGAGGCGAACGGGATATGCGTGTTGATCCACACCGCGCCGAAGTCGAGCAGCCGCGCCAGCCGCATCGCCCGCCCGTGGTCCCGGGTCCACACGCTCGCGGCCAGCCCATACTTGACCCCGTTGGCCCAGCGGACCGCCTCGTCCTCGTCGCTGAACTGCTGCACGGTGATCACCGGGCCGAAGATCTCTTCCTGGATCATCTCGTCGTCCTGGCGCAGCTTGCTGACGACGGTGGGCTCGAAGCAGTAGCCCCGCTCCCCCACCCGGTGACCGCCGGTGACCAGCTCCGCGTGGGCCGGGCCGCGGCTCAGGAAGCCCTCGACCCGGGCCAGCTGCGCCGGGTTGTTCAGCGGGCCGAAGTCGGCGTCGGGCACGTCCAGCCCGCCGACTCTGGTGCCCCGCGCCTGCTCGGCGAGGGCGTCGGTCAGGTCGGCGGCGATCCGCGGGCCGGCCAGCACCCGCGTCGCCGCGGTGCAGTCCTGGCCCGCGTTGTAGTAGCCGGCCCCGGCGATGCCCGTCGCGGCCTGCGCCACGTCCGCGTCGTCAAAGACCACGACCGGCGCTTTCCCGCCCAGCTCGAGATGGACCCGCTTGAGCCCGGCCGCCGCCGCCTGGGCCACCTGGATGCCGGCCCGGACCGACCCGGTGATCGACACCATCTGCGGGATGTCGTGGCTGACCAGCGCCCGGCCGGTGGCGGCGTCGCCGCAGACCACGTTGAGCACCCCGGGCGGCAGGAACGCGGCGGCGATCTCGGCCAGCATCAGGGTGGACACCGGGGTGGTGTCCGACGGCTTGAGCACCACGGTGTTGCCCGCGGCCAGGGCGGGCGCGATCTTCCAGATCGCCATCATCAGCGGGTAGTTCCAGGGCGTCACCTGAGCGCAGACGCCCACCGGCTCACGCCGGACCATCGAGGTGTGCCCGGCCATGTACTCCCCCGCCGCGGTGCCCTGCAGGATGCGCGCGGCACCGGCGAAGAACCGGAGCTCGTCCACGCACGGGGGAAGCTCCTCGGCCATCGTCAGTGCCACCGGCTTCCCGGTGTTCCGGCACTCGGCCTCCACCAGGTCGGCGGCCCGCTCCTCGACCGCGTCAGCGATCTTGAGCAGGGCCAGGCTGCGCTGCGCCGGCGTGGCGTCGCGCCAGGCCTCGCGGGCCGCCTCGGCGCTGCGCAGCGCCGCGTCCACGTCCTCCGGTCCGGACACCGGCGCGAGCGCGTAGGCCTCACCGGTGCTGGGGTCGACGACCTCGCTGGCGCGGCCCGCCGCGGCCGTCACGTACTCGCCGTTCACGAAGTTCTTCAGGTCCAGCAGGCTGGCGCCAGGCTGCACGGTCGCTGTCAAGATCCGCCTCCTCGGGGCGAGGTTCCTGGCCACGGCGCCGGCGCGCTCGACCTCTCCAGCAACCGCCTGGATCCGACACTCGCAGAAAAATGTTTCGCGAACAAGTGAATCCGTTGCATATACCATGCATAGCAACGAAATCAGTTGACAAGCGGGCCGAGCGTGACACCATATGCTCGAAGGAGGACCGCAATGGCGCACACCCCGGCGACGCCCGCGATCCCGGGCGGGCTGGGCGGAGAGCCCGGCCCGGCCAGCCGGAACGGCCGTCCCGCCGCCCGTGGCTCCGCGGGCACCGTGCTGGACCACCTGTCCAAGCAGATTATCGAGCAGCTCCAGGAGGACGGCCGCCGGTCCTACGCCGCCATCGGCAAGGCGGTCGGCCTGTCCGAGGCCGCGGTCCGGCAGCGGGTGCAGCGGCTGGTGGAGGCGGGGATCATGCAGATCGTCGCGGTCACCGACCCGCTGATGCTCGGCTTCAGCCGCCAGACCATGATCGGCATCAAGTGCGGCGGGGACCTGGAGCAGGTCGCCGACCACCTGGCCGCCATGGATGAGATCGACTACGTGGTGATCACCTCGGGATCCTTCGACCTGCTGGTCGAGGTGGTCTGCGAGGACGACAGCCACCTGCTGGAGATCCTGAGCCGGGTGCGCGGGGTGCCCAGCGTGACCAGCACCGAAACCTTCGTGTACCTGAAGCTCCGCAAGCAGACCTACGGCTGGGGGACCAGATGACCACGCCACACGACCCGGGCCACGCCGCGGCCAACGCTCCGTCCGACCCGCTCGGCCCGGCCGCAGCATCCGATGGCGCCCCCGGCTCGGGGGACCCTGCCATCCTGGCCATGCAGGAAGCCGCGCGGCGCCACCTGTGGTTGCACTTCACCCGGATGTCCTCCTACGCCGACGGCGAGGTCCCGGTGATCGTACGCGGTTCCGGGCAGTACGTGTACGACCAGAAGGGCAAGCGCTACCTGGACGGCCTGTCCGGCCTGTTCGTGAGCCAGATCGGGCACGGCCGCAAGGAGGTCGCCGAGGCGGGCGCCCTGCAGGGCAGTGAGCTGGCCTACTTCCCGCTCTGGTCGTACGCTCACCCGCGGGCCATCGAGCTGGCGGAGCGGCTGGCCAGCCTGGCCCCCGGCGACCTGAACCGGGTGTTCTTCACCACCAGCGGCTCCGAGGCGGTGGAGTCGGCCTGGAAGCTGGCCAAGCAGTACTTCAAGGCCGTCGGCGAGCCAGCCCGGTACAAGGTGCTCAGCCGCGACATCGCCTACCACGGCACGTCGATGGGCGCGCTGGCCATCACCGGCCTCCCCTCGATCAAGGAGCCGTTCGAGCCGCTCCCGCCGGGCGGCGTCCGGGTGCCGAACACCAACTTCTACCGGGCGCCCGGCTTCGTGGCCGATGACCTCGCCGGGTTCGGCCGGTGGGCGGCCGACGAGATCGAGCGCGCGATCCTGCGCGAGGGCCCCGAATCGGTCGCCGCGGTGTTCCTGGAGCCGGTGCAGAACTCGGGCGGGTGCTTCCCGCCGCCGCCCGGCTACTTCGCCCGGGTCCGCGAGATCTGCGACCGCTACGGCGTGATCCTCGTGTCCGACGAGGTCATCTGCGCGTTCGGCCGGCTCGGCTACTACTTCGGCTCGCAGCGCTACAACTATGAGCCCGACATCATCACGTTCGCCAAGGGCGTCACCTCCGGCTACGCGCCGCTCGGCGGCATGATGGTCAGCGACCGGCTGATGGAACCGTTCAGCGCCGGGACCGCCACCTTCCTGCACGGGGTGACGTTCGCCGGCCACCCGGTTTCCTCGGCGGTGGCGCTGGCCAACCTCGACGTGTTCGAGCAGGAGGACCTGCTCGGCAACGTGCGGGCCAACGAGGCCGCGTTCCGGGCCACCCTGGAGAAGCTGCACGATCTGCCGATCGTCGGCGACGTGCGGGGCGACGGCTACTTCTACGGCATCGAGCTGGTCAAGGACAAGGCCACCCGGGAGACGTTCAGCGACGACGAGTCTGAGCGGCTGCTCCGCGGCTTCCTGTCCCAGGCCGTGTTCGACGCCGGCCTGATCTGCCGTGCCGACGACCGCGGCGACCCGGTGATCCAGCTGGCCCCGCCCCTGACCTGTGGGCCTGAGCATTTCGCCGAGATGGAGCAGATCCTGCGCAGCGTGCTGACCGAGGCCTGGTCGCGGATCTGATCCGGCCGGGGAACGGCCTCGCCTGCCTGCACGTTTAGGCCGCTGAGGGGTCTGCACGTCAAGCCGCTCACCACGGCCCGTGCGGGAGCCCACCGGACAGCCGGCCGGTGATGTGGCCAAATCGTGGCCGGATCTTCGGATGATGTCGAGCTGACGGGGGTAGTCCGCGGCCTGTGTGGTATTTCATCGGCGCCATAGCAGCGGTGTTGCTGGGCGCTGGTTTCGTGCTGCAGCAGGACGCGGCGCAGCGCGTGCCGCAGTCCGACTACCTGCGCGTGCGGCTGGTGGCCGACCTGCTGCGGCAGCGGCGCTGGCTGGCCGGCCTGGGCCTGATGATCGCGGGGATGCTGCTGTCCGGCCTGGTCATCGGCCATATGGTCCTGGCCCTCTCCGAGCCGCTGCTGGCCACCAACCTGCTGGTCGCGCTGGTCATCGCCGGGCGGATCTCCGGCCAGCGGGTCCGGGCCCGAGAGCTGGTCGGGGCCGTGATCCTGCTGGCCGGGGTGAGCGCACTGTCCGTCGCCCGGTCCGTGACCTCGGTACAGGACTCAGTCGGCTCGCCCGCGTACTGGCCGTACGCGGGGGCGGCCATCGGCGCCGCGGCCGCCGGCTTCGCCATTGCCGGACGGCGTCGCCATGGTGATCTGCGCGGCCTGCTGACCGGGACGGCCGCCGGGCTGGTCCTAGGCGTCCAGGACGCGCTGACCCGGCTCACGGTGCGGTCGCTGGGGAGTGTGCACGAGGTAACCGATCTGCTGTCCAGCTGGCCGGCCTACTCCCTGATCGCGGTGGGCTTCATCGCCGTGCTGCTGATGCAGAGCGCGTTCAACTCGGCCCCGCTGCACGCCTCGCTGCCCGGGATCACGGCCGCGGAGCCGGTGTCCGGGATCGCGCTCGGCGTCGTGGCCTTCCGCGAGAAGGTCCCTTCCTCGCCCCTGCTCATCGCGCTCCAGGTGGCGGGACTGCTCATGCTGCTCGCCGGGGTGATCCTGGTGGCCCGGGCGCCGGCGCTCGCGGGCCTGCGCCAGTACCACGGGCCCGGCGAGCACCTGCTGCGCCGTGACCGTGAGCCGCGCCGGCCCCGGCGGCCCGCC